>NZ_JBBMET010000004.1:0-294916 GCF_040096425.1 Lachnospira sp. CLA-JM-H23 | reverse complement strand
TGATAAAAGCATTCGGAAATGAGTACCTGCAATACAAATCAAAAGTATGCCGATATTTAGGAAGAAAAAGATAACTTCATATTTAGGTGGTTTGTCAATAGCAATAATATTTAATGCATAATCTGATTTAAGAGTGAATTTCAAATTTTAGATTTTCAATAATCATGGGATAAAAATAACAGGGAGGATTATAGTTTTCGGAATAAAGCCGATATATAATATTAGAAACAATAAATAATAAAGAACGGATTCAGAGAAGGAGGACAAAGGATATGTCAATGAATGTGAATACAACGGGTACTGTTTATGGAAGTTATCAGAATACCTACAAGGCAGGTACAGTAGATAAGAAAAAAGAAACAGCGAAAACAACAGAAAATGATAAGGTCAAGAAAAATGTGACAGAAAGTATAGCCGAAAAAAATCTAAGTAAAGAGGCACAAAAAATGCTTAAAGATATGCGTGGCTCAAGAACAGATATGGACTTTATGGTTGCAGATTTTGAAAATGGTGATAATGCTAAAGATATTTTAGCACAAAGTGATAAAGAGTTTACGGTTATTTTCTCAAAGGAAGAAATGGAGAAGATGGCATCCGATCCCAAATATTATGCTGAAAAGATGCATAGTATTGAAGGTGCTTTGCGTATGTCGGATGAAATCAATGCTCAGTTTGGATTTGAAAGAGCATTTGGTAAGACAAACGGAATAGAAAACAGTGCAGATACTGATACAAAAATAACAAAGTTTGGTATTTCTTTTAATAGTGATGGAACTACAACATTCTTTGCTCAATTAGAAAAAACATCAGCTAGTCAGAAAGAATATCTTGAAAAAATTCAGGAAAAGAAAGCTGCGGAGAAGAAAGAGGCGAAGAAAAAGGAACAATTAAAGCAAATTGAAGTAAAAAAAGCTACTGTTCAAGCAAATTCAAAAGATGAACTTTTGGATAAAATTAAAAATATTGAATGGAATTCTATCAAACCAGAGGATAATAAAATCGGTGGAAGATTTGATTTTTCAATTTAGTATATTTAGATGGGGATGATTACATAAAGTATGGAGGTAGATTCATTATGAGAAAACGTTTTTTTTCTATTATTGTATGTGTTGTCATGCTTTTTACAATGAATGTCACAGCTTTTGCGGCAGAAACTCAGGAAAATTATTCGGAGACGGAGAAAACAATGACATTTGAAATAACTCCGACAGCATTAACTTCTGGATCATCACGACATTCTGTTGGAATGTTAAATTCCTTTTTTGGAACAAATGATACAGTGGCAACTTCCGCTCTTGGTTCTTTTACAATCAGCAGCACATCTGTTCCGTCAGGCTCCACAATCAGTAAAATAGTGGTTACATCCACAAAAAGTAGTGGAAGTAGTGGAAACATCGAATTATTTGTTGCTAAAGATGAGGATAATGGAGATGGCACATTTGACAGATATACAGACAGCAAAAGTTGGAATAGTTCTCTTACTTTTGCAGATTTTGGCAATTATAATTTAAGCCCTGTTGGAAATTATTATGTTCAATTTGAATCTACAAGGTATTCAACGGGAACTGTTGCAGCAGCAACATTAAAAAATATTTATGTCACAGTATACTATCATTAAAATTTTATAATCCCCATTCTAAACAAGCAAAGATGTTGTTATTCAGTTAGCAGCATCTTTGCTTTTAATTGTATAATTGATATGACTATTGAGTTAGAATGACATTGATAGCGATAGAAAGCTATATATTACAGAAGCAGACTTTGATAAAAAAGCATTTGAGAGATTATATAAATTGAATATTATATAATCAGAGGTATATAGAACATGCACAGAGACACTATATTTCAATATGAAACAATGGTGCCTGACACAATAAAAACGCATAGCCAAACTTCGCTCGGTATAACTGCCTGATTGTGTCGAAATTCGTATTTTATCAATTATATCTGATAAAACTGGATTTGCGGTATTGAAAATCAGTTATAGCCGTGGTACCATATAGACAGTTTCAGAAGGGAGGCTGGTCTACATGATTAAACGAGAAATTTATATGAGCCGTATCCGTCCTTTTATCGGAAATGAGCTGATAAAGGTTCTGACAGGGATTCGCCGTAGTGGAAAATCTGTCATGCTGAGCCTGATCCAAGAGGAACTTGCCCAAAACGGGGTCCAACCAGAACAGTTTATTTCCCTGAATTTTGAGAACATGAGCAATGCACACCTTTGTACGGCTGTTGCATTGCATGATGAAATCCTTCGCAGAACAAAAGAAATCAGCGGCAAGGTTTATCTGTTCTTCGACGAAATCCAAGAGGTGGCTGATTGGGAAAAATGTATCAACTCTTTCCGGGTGGAGCTGGATTGTGATATATACATTACCGGTTCCAACGCCAAGCTGCTTTCCGGTGAGCTTGCCACTTATCTTGCCGGACGGTATGTGGAGTTCGTGATTTACCCGTTTTCATTCAGAGAGTTTATGGAGCTGTATCACACCGTTTACGAAGGTGCAGACGAAAGACAATGCTTTACAAAATATCTGACGCTGGGAGGAATGCCCTATTTGAGCAACCTTCGCTACGACGATGCCGCCAGTCGTCAGTATTTGCGGGACTTGTTCAACTCCGTAGAGCTGAAAGATATTATCAAGCGAAACAATATCCGTGATGTGGATATGCTGGAGAGAATTATTGCTTATATAACTTCCAACATCGGCACTACCTTTTCTTCCACAGCCATTTCCAAGTATCTGAAAAGTGAAGGGCGCTCCGTTTCACCAGAAACGGTACTGAACTACATCAAAGCCTGCACGGACGCATTCCTGTTTTATCAGGTGAAGCGCCAAGACCTCCAGGGAAAGAAAATCCTGACCGTCAACGAGAAATACTATGTTGCAGATCATGGTGTCCGGGAAGCCGTGTACGGTGGCAACATGAAGGACATTAACCTTGTCCTTGAAAATGTTGTCTACATGGAGCTGCTGCGCCGTGGTTATTCTGTGACTGTTGGGAAAGTCTCTGACAAGGAGATTGACTTCGTATGTGAAGATCATGGGAAAAAGCTGTATGTTCAGGTTTCCTATCTACTTGCCTCGGAGGAAACCATCCAGCGTGAGTTTGGGGCGTTTGCCGGTGTTCGTGACAATTTCCCGAAATACGTTGTAACGATGGACGAACTGGATATGAGCCGAGATGGAATCAAACACCGCAATATTCGTGACTTCCTGCTGGCAGAGGAATGGAACTGAAATGTTCTTCTTTCACCAGAAGATATGCAGAAGTTCTTCCAATGCCGAGAATGAAAAAACAATGGTGCCTGACACAATAAATATTATGATATGTCTGTATTTAACCGCTGTATAGAAACCGGGAATGTTCTCTTAATACTGGAATGTTGGCAGGATGTCCACCCGGCGCTTGTCAGTATCCCAGTGAAATGGGAATACAGCTCGCCGTATGGACTTTTGTATGCTCTGAATCCGCCGGATGATGTTATGCAGTTTGAAAACAATGGTGCCTGACACAATAAATATTGTATAAATGTCAATGCTGTTGTGGTACATGTTGTATTCTGCGTAAATGGTATTCATGTTGTGTCTCCTTTAAACCAATAAAAATATAGAAGCATTTCAATCAGTTCACAATGTCACTTTTATTTTGTGTTATACTGTTTTATATAATTTTCTTGCCCTTGTTTTTGCCCTTATCAGAGTTCGTAAACACTGGTGGGACGATATAACGCAAGGGAAACAATAAGGGAAAGCTCACCTGCGATAAACTTTGTGTTTTCAAGGGATTGAGAGATATTTGATAATAAAATATAACAGTTATTAAATCCCTTGGAATATATGAAATCTCAATTCAAGTTTGCAAAACTAACCAAAAATATAAACAGTTCGTAAAATCGGAATTTGTGGAGGTGTTTTTATGGAATTAAGGAGAATTCATCAAGACTTCTCAGTCTGCCAAGTAGAAGATTATTCACTTGTGAATTTTGAGTCTCAATATTGCTTTATTGGAAAAACTGACGAAGAGAAATCACTTGTATGCGCTACAGGCGAAGCTCCAGCCAATGCTGTTCGGTGGATTGTGGACTGACAATTTCAGTATTTTGAAAACAGGTATAATGTTATCGTCTGGGATGCGCCGGCACACATTCTTTTTTGTCCGGAAGCGTGGTTATACATTGCACATAGACGCACCTGATGGAGGGACGAAAATGGAAACTGAAAAAGTATATGCTATGCCATTTGCAAAAATATATCCTATACTGGTGGCAAAGGCAGTCGGCAAGGGGCGGACGCAGGCAGAAGTAGATGAAATTATTGGGTGGCTGACGGGTTACAGCGCCTGCGGCGTAAAGCAGGAGGGTATCGAAGAGCCGCTGATGAAGGAGATCCGCTATTTGGAAAGCTGGTGGATGAGCTGGCTAAGGGCAAAGCGATGGAGAAGATCAAGCGGACAAACAAATGAGGAAAAGCAGCCTATTACACACCGACAGAGAATGTGGTATAATCTTTAAGAAAACACTGTATGGAAAGGACAAACATGATGAACGCTCTGGATATTATGAAACACCCTGCCGCCTATGTCAGTGGCTATGAAAACACCCCCACGGAGGAACAGTACCGTGCAAAGCAACTGTGTTGTGAGTACAACCGCACCGCTCCCAACGAACAGGAAAAGCGGCGCAGTATCCTGCAGACCCTGCTGGGCACCTGCTCTCCCATGACCGGCATTGAGCCGGATTTCCACTGTGACTATGGCTTCAACATCCATACCCACGGCTTGGCGGTCATCAATTATAACTGTGTCATTCTGGATACCTCTCCGGTAAACATCGGAGCAGGTGCCTTTATTGCCCCTGGCGTATGCCTTGCCTGCTCCGGTCATGCCATCGATCCGGAGCAGCGCAGCCATGGCATTGGCACCTCGTCACCCATTACGCTGGAGGAAAACGTCTGGATCGGCGCAAATTCCACTGTCTGTGGCGGCGTTACCATCGGGGCAGGCTCGGTTATCGGGGCGGGAAGCGTCGTCACTCATGACATTCCCGCCGGTGTCATCGCTGCAGGGGTGCCCTGCAAGGTGATCCGCCCCATTACTGAAAAAGATAAGTTCAAGCCGGAGGATATTCTGTTCTGAGAAATCCAGATCGAAAACTCTGAAAAAAGCACTCCGGGGACATTTTTGTTTTTCGCCATGTTTTTCTGCGGGGAGAAGGCATGGTATACTGAGAGCGACAACTCGGAAGTTGGAGGATACACGCATGAAAATTGTAATCATTAATGGAAGTGCCAGAAAAGGAAATACGCTGGCAGCAATCAATGCATTTATAAAAGGAGCGTCAGAAAAGAATAAAATTGAAATCATTGAACCCGACAAACTCAACATTGCACCATGCAAGGGATGTGGTGTCTGTCAATGCTCTAAGGGATGCGTCGATAAGGATGATACAAATTCTACAATTGATAAAATTGCTGCCGCAGATATGATTCTTTTTGCTACACCAGTTTATTGGTGGGGAATGTCAGCACAATTGAAACTTATCATTGATAAGTGCTACTGCCGTGGATTGCAGTTAAAAAACAAAAAAGTTGGCACAATTGTTGTAGGTGGTTCTCCCGTAGGCAGTATCCAGTATGAGCTGATTGATAAGCAGTTTGACTGTATGGCAAAATATCTTTCATGGGATATGCTTTTCAAAAAATCATATTACGCAACAGACAGAGATGAACTTGAAAAAAATAAGGATTCCTTGAACGAACTTGAGTGGATCGGAAAAAATTTATAAAGCACACACCAAATTCAAGTTTGTAAGGAACAGAAACTTTGAAGTTTATGGAGAGGAGAAGAATATGATTTTTCACTATGCTGGCAAATATAATGGAGATGAGAGTAGTCTTCCATACAAGGAACATCATCCTAATGCAACCCCGTTTAAAGAACCAGAGGATACGAAGAAATTATCATTAATTGCAAATGTGGGATGTATTTTGATAATGGGTATATTAGCAATTCCATTTTTAATACTTGGAATAGAATATATTCCTGATAATGCAATATGGATGATGATAGGTGGAATTTGTGGCGGATTATCTCTGTTGCCACATGAATTGCTGCATGCAATATGTTATAAAAAAGATGTATATATGTATAATGATTTGGCACATATGTTGATGTTTGTGGTAGGAACAGAGGATATGAGTAAAGGGCGTTTTATTTTTATGTGCCTGTGCCCTAATCTTATACTTGGCGTAATTCCCTATATTTTATTTTTGATATTTCCGCAATTTGTTGGATTGGGTTTATTTGGAATTATTTGTATTGGAATGGGGTTTGGGGATTACTTAAATATTTACAATGCAATAAAGCAAATGCCGAAAAATTCCAAAACATATTTATGTGGAATGCACTCATATTGGTACTTGTAGAAATGCCAAAATTCCAGTTTCATGTTGCTTTTAATAATTGAATATTGAATGATTTTACATAGCCGTTAAGGAGTAATTTTTGTTCCCTAGCGGCTTATTTTATTTTTCAAAGTAGTAGGTGAGAAAATTGAAAATTAGAAAGGTTGATGACAAACCGATGGTCATTCACACCAAGGAGAAAATCCCTTTCATGTGTATTCAAAAAAAAGTTAAGGCAGGAAGTGGTCTAGAATATAGAGATATTTTTAAGCTGATTGGAGGAACAGAAGTATGCACATTGGTTCTGGTCTAAATACGGTATCTTCAATGTACCGACAACAAAAAGGCAATAATATGAAAGCCCCTGTATCTGCGGAAAATACATTTTATACGGCTGAAACACCAAAGGTATACCAGATATTCACAACAGATAATATGTTGTGGACAGGAGGTAATGGTACAGGTCTTTCTTATTGTCTTAAATATGCGGATGATTCGACGGATGAAAATCCAGTGGTGTTAGCGAAATGCGTGCATTGGAGGCACATTACAAAGTGGAGAAGCAGGGAGGTTTTACGTCTTTGCCAAGTCAGTAGTGCGTGAATAAACTGCTGACTTCTTTTTTTGATAGATACAGTCACTCCAAGGAGCGTGTGTCGGATAAAACAAATTAGCAGGAAGCAGATAAAGCGATATATGTGATATTCTATTTCACATCAAAAAAAGGTCTGTTCACAACATGGTGGCTAGCTATTTAAAGAACTTTTCCGATATAATAAATATAATTGTATGTAAGTAAGGAAGTGACAAGATGCAAATAGCAATCTGTGATGATGAAAAATCTATAGGATTGATATTAGAAGAAAAAATAAAGAAATTATTACCGGATGCAGTAATAGATAAATATTTATCTGGTGATGAATTGATTGCAAGTGGTTGTGAGCCGGATATTCTATTTTTAGATATTCAGATGCCAGGAATGGATGGAATGGAAACGGCAAGGATTCTGCGTCAGAAAAATGAAAGAATGGTATTGATATTTGTAACTGCTGTGGAGGAGTATGTTTTTCAGGCATTTGATGTTGCAGCATTTCATTATCTGGTGAAACCATTTTCAGATGAAAAATTTGAGGAAGTTGTGAAACGTGCAGTCAGAAGTATTGAAAAATATTCTGAAAATCAATCGGATGAAAAATACATGATGGTGCAGTCCGGAGGAAGCCATATGAAAGTGTTTTTGAAGGATATTGTGTATGCCGAGGTATATAATCGAAAAGTCATTATCCATACACGGGATACGAATATTGAATATTATGGAAAATTGCAGGAACTGAGTGAAATTGCGGGAGCAGATTTCTTTCGTACACACAGAGCCTACCTCGTACATTTCAAATATGTTAAGAAATATGATGCAAATTGTGTGACGATGGAAAATGGAACTGCATTGATTGCAAAACAGAATTATTCTGAGTTTGTAAAACAATATTTGAAATATAATCAGAGGAAAGGAAAAGAAATCGGATGAGTTTGGTAGAAAAATGCTGGATGGTTACATCGAAAATTTCTGTTATTGCACTCCTTATGATTACAGGAATCTATTTTGGAAAATTTGTTTGTCCCTATATAAAAAAGAAAAAAGGGGCTGTGGCAGTCAGTATTGTTTATATTACGATTATGCTTGTTTTATATATGATTCCGCCACAGATTGATAATTTTTCCGCATATCTGATTGGAGTTATAGCAGCGTTTCTTGCAATGTATGTAGAGGACAGAAGAAATATATATCAGAAAATATTTCTTGCAATTACGTTCTTTTCTATCCGATGGTTAACGGTTGCAATGGCAGGCAGACTTGATGATCTTGTTACAAAAGCACTTGTATTTCGGAATATGAGTGCAGAAAAAGTGTGGTTGCAATACGGACTATATGTTGGAACCAGAGTTTTGGATATTGTACTTTGTATTGCTTTTATTGCGGTTGCAATAGGACTGATCAATAAAGCGTATATATACAAAAAAGATGAAATGAGCGTCAAAGAGATGGTAATGCTTATTATACCTTCGCTTGTAGGCGTCACTGGGTATGGCATTTTACAATATTATCTCATGATATACGAAAGAGATACTGGAAAGAACTTGATTGATACATATGGATTTTATGGAGCTTTAAGCTTTTTACACTATCTGATTTCCATAGTCGCTATTCTTGTTGTGATTGTAATGTTCCAAAACTGGAAAGAGATGCAGGAAGAACAGCGGGGACAAGAGCTGGTATTAAATCAGATCAGTGACATGAAAAAGTATATTGGGGAAGTCGAAAAGTTGTATCGGGATATCCGCTCCATGCGCCATGATATGGGAAATCATATACAGACACTGGAACATCTCGTGGCACATAATAATATGGATGATGCTACAGAATACTTGGAACATCTGAAAAATGAATGGGACGAGGTATCTCCGGAAATAAAGACAGGAAGTCCGGTAATTGATGTCATTTTGATGGAAAAGCTGAGAGAAGCAAAAGAAAGGCAGATTCGGTTTCTGTCGGATTTTCATTATCCGCATAATACGAAGTTAAATGCATTTGATTTGAGTGTGATCATGAATAATGCCTTGAATAACTGTATGGAAAATGTAAGTGGAGATGATCCGTATATCAGTATTTCTTCTTTTCGGAAAAACAGTATCTTTATGATAACCATAAAAAACAGTTTTGGGGGTCAGCTTAATTTTGGTGATAGCGATTTGCCAGAAACAACCAAATCTGGGAGGGAACATGGAATTGGTTTGAATAACATTCGCCGGGTTGCCAGAATGTATATGGGAGATATATCTTTGGAGCAGGGAAATGAGGAAGTAATCCTTAGCATTATGATGCAGGTAGAATAAAGAAATAAATTGGCACTATGTATTTTGTAAATTACAGAAATTACAGAAATATGTAGTACTTTTTTTGCACAGGTAGCGATGAAAATATGTTGCTTGCAAACAATATTTGAGGAGCACTGCGACAGTCTGAAAAGCATTTTCAGACTGCTTCACAACGAAAAAAGGGCGGTTCACAACATCACGGTTTATTGTGAAGAAAGATATGCCGAAAGAAAAAATAAAGAGAAATTATGTTATACAGATTTTCAGGAAACGGATTTCAGAGTATTAGCTCAAGGAGGTAAAATCCTCTGCTCCTGTATGGACAGTCGCATTTTGCTTCGCAAAACAAGGAGGATTAAAATGATGAAAATTAATGGATTTAACGGAACGAATACGCAGACAGGAGCAATGGGAATGGCACAGGCGAATGATTCTGTGAGTAAAAATATTCAGAATCAGATTGCAAATGCACAGCAGAAATTGCAGGACTTATCATCAAATGAAGAACTGTCATTAGAGGATAAGATGAAGAAACGTCAGGAGATACAACAGGAAATTACAAATCTCAATCAACAGTTAAGACAGCACCAGATTGAACAGAGAAAGGAACAGCAGAGTAAAAAATCATCTATGGATGATATGGTGGCTGGTACAAAAAACACATCTGCAAAGAAAGGAACAGGCTTGTCACAGGCAGGTATGCGGGCAATGATTTCCGCAGATTCATCTATGAAGCAAGCAAAAGTGCAGGGTAGTATGGCAACACAGATGGAAGGAAGAGCCGGTGTGCTTGAGTCTGAAATCAAGCAGGATGCTGGAAAAGGCAATACCGAAAAGAAAGAAGAAGAACTGGCAGATTTGCAGGCAAAAGCGCAGTCTGCAACAGCATCACAGATGTCTTCACTTTCAGATGCAAATAAATCGATGGAAGAAGCAGCAAAGGCAGACAACCGTACAGATGCAGCAGAAACAAAGAAGGATCAAACGCAGAAAGCAGAGAATACACAGGAAAATGCAGATACGACAACAGATGCATCAGAGAATGCAGATGTCAAAATAGAAACAGCAGAAACAATAAAACATCCAGCATCAGAAAGTGGACAGTCGGTAGTATATACACCGATAGATATACGTTTATAGTTCGGAAAGGAGGCTGGTGTTATGTCAGAAATCAAAAGTTTTAGTGATTATACAAGTAAATATAACAGCAATGTAGATTTTTCAGCTTTGTTTAGTGGAACGTCAGATAGTTCATCAGTAGGCAATACAAATATGCTTTCTGATTATGCTGCAATCAAAAATGGAAGCTATGGAAAACTTATGAAAGCATATTATGCAAAACAGGATGCTGAAAAATTATCGGGAAAAGGTGATACTTCACAAAAACTTACCTTGATGAAAACAAGTGCAGATTCTCTGAAAAAATCAGCAGATGCTTTGAATGACTCATCTCTTTGGGAAAAAAAGAAAATAAAAAAGAAAGATGAAAAAACGGGGGAAGAGATTGAGGTAGAGGATTATGACTGGGATAAAATTACCAAGGCAGTAAAATCTTTTGTTGAAGATTATAATGATGTAGTTAAGGAAGCAGGAGAATCGAATACAAAGGATGTATTGCGAAATGCTTCATGGATGACTGGAATGACAGACAAAAACAGTAATATGCTTGCCAAAATAGGTATTACCATAGGAAAAGGAAACAAGTTGGAATTAGATGAGGATGCTTTAAAGCAGGCAGATATCAGTTCGCTGAAAACGGTCTTTACAGGATATAATTCTTTTGTAAGCAAAATATCGCAGAAAGCAACTTGTATATCGAATGCTGCAAACCGGGCGAGTGCAACCTATACAAATAATGGTACGTACTCTAAGACGGATTCTTCTTTGACATCGAGCAAGATAGATAAAGAAGTATAGAAAGTGTGGACTAACTTAAGGAGGTTGCTATGAAAGTTCAAGGAAATAGGTATATTAATAATCCTGAGATGATAAAAAATATGGTTGAGAAGAAAACAACTGTTCCTCAGAATATTATTTCGGAGGATGATGTGAAAATCAGTGATTCAGCAAGAAAGTTAGTTGAGACTGCTCGTGATAAAGTCTCAGATTTTCAGGCAATGCATTTTTCATCAATCAATGGAGAGATAAAAGAAATACCAGCAGAATACAAATGTGAAAATTTATTCAAATTAGATTTGAAAGCAACTTCCATTTCTGGAGAACAAAGTGCGTTTGAAGGCTGTTCGGAAAATCAGTCAGAGGTTTTTGAAAAATGGCTGGACGAAAATGCTTTTGAATATTTGACAGAAGATGAAATGAAAGATTTAAAAGGGAAGATTAATACAATGACAGCAGATGTAGATTTTTTGAATGCTCAGGAGGGATATAGAGGAACTTCCTATGAATCTGTATTTTTGTTAAGTGCAAGTGAAGCGGGACTAAGGAAAGTAAATGAAATGTATGTTCCAGAGCAATTACAAGCAGGTTTTTCAGACATGATTGACGAATATGTTCATTTTAATGAGTCGGCACGCGATTCTATCATGGAGAGAATGACACCGGATTATATGGTTGTTGGAATAGGGAGCAAAACAGAAGCTTATAAGTACAAATCAGAAATAATCTCAGATGAGACAGCTTTTTATGCAAATGAGAAGAAAGAGATAAGTGGTATCTGCAATCAGTTTTTAAATGGTAAAACAGATCAAAAATTATTTTGTAATGAAATGAAAGACCGTCTAAATGATTACTATGGAAGCAGGTATGAATTAAGGAAACAGCCAGAAGCTGTTGAAGGCAGAGTAAATAATATGCTGGGCAAATTGCAACATATGTTTGGCGTTTAATGTTGAAAAAGGGTTTGGAGAATAATTATGAAGGCAGTGACAGATGTAAACACAGTAAACCAGCTATTGACATATTCAAAGCAGGCAGAGGCAGGAATACACCAAAAAGCAATACTGATGTTGCTTGGAGCAGGAAATAATAAAAAACAGGACAGTTTAAGTATTTCTGATGCTGCAAGAGGCTTTTCAAAGCAATCCATAGCTGCACTGATAGATAAAAATGCGAATATTTCTAACAATGAATTGGCTTATTATTTTGCAAACTATAATAATTCAAGTGCTATTTTGGATGCAATCAATTTTGGGGAGAATGTTTCCTGTGGATATAATTCTGATTTTAAGGAATACGGGGTTATTTCCTTTGAACTTAATGGGAGCAGACAGGTAGTACCTAATTATGCAGTATCGAAAATGAATGCAAGCACCTTGTCAGGCATCTGTGTTGAGAATAATTCTCTGGTACTAAGTAATAAAAGTTATTATTCATGGACAACATCAAGTGGTGGTAAATATACATGGACGGTCAATAATGGAAGGATAGGCTGGGCAGCCTCGGAATCGTTGCTTGCAGAGAATACAAATCAAAAAGGGACAAATTATAAGTGGGAAATGCGCAAAGCAAGTAATATTTTATCTGATCTGGCACAGGGAAAGAGTGTGTGGGGTTATCTCTACAGTAATGAGGAAGTACTGTCAGTCTGTGAGAAAGTTGGGATTTCTCCGGGATTCTTTTCTATAGATGCGGGAGCAGGAAAACACACTTATTTATTGCAGGAATCAGGAAAGACCATAAATGTTGATGCAAAGATAAAAAAGTTAAATGATATAAACTGGATAGAAATCGGATATAAAGAAGGAGATACGTTTTCCGTTTATGGTAAAGAGTATGCTATTGACAGCAGTGGGCATATCAATGTTTCGGCAGAAGATGAATTTATATCAACGGAAATTAAATATCCAAGTCGTTCAATATAATAGAAATTATTTTAAGTTTCAATAACAGGGAGGTAGGATTATGGCAATTACAGGTATCAATAACAGCAGTTGCACATCGTATTATGCTTCAAATTACAAGAATACTGTTAAAAAAACAGATAGTGAAAAGGATAGTACAAATACAAAAGACGACAACGTGACAACAAGTACAGTTGAATTAAAAACATCACGTCCCGGTGTGACAAAAACAGAGCAGATTAAGACGGGGTATAGCAATGTAAATGATTATTCAAAATACTTGCAAGGAAAATACCATTATATGAATATAGGGCTGACTTCAATGCAAGGGGTTCCGACAACAGTATCCGTTTCAAGTGCATTTTTACAGAAGTGTATGAATGATCCGGAAAAAGCAAAGTATCTGGAGGAAAACTTAGCAGCCATTCCAGATTGTGCAAAAAGTGCGGTGAATGGATGTTTGGATACTTTGACAAATCTGAGTTATAAGGTTGATGAAAACGGAAATATTTCGGTGGCAATATCTGGTACAAATGATCCAGATGGGAAAATAGCGAAAAAGAATGCTGAACGAAAAGCAAAAAAGAACAGAGAAACAAAGGAAAAGGTAAAAGAGAAAAGTGCTGCTAAAAAAGCAGAGGAAGAAAAAGCTGCAAAGAAACGTGCAGAAAAATCGGCAGAAAGAAAGGAAACGGGTGATTATACCTTATCCGTAACTGGTACTGATGTAAAAAGTATGACACAAAGCCTTGTAGCAGGATCTGTGAGTATTTCTGTACCTGATAGATCAAGTTTTGATATTAAGGCATAAGAGGGGTCGGTAAAAGGAAAAATTCACTATTTTAACATCAGGTGGTTATGGTGTTCAAATTCAGAGTCAGGGTGTGAGTGTATTGTTAAATACCGGTGCCGGCTGGGGATATGAAATGACTCCGGCAGAACTTACAAGAAAAGATGAATTTTATTCCATTTACTGTAAGGAATATAATGCAGTAAAGAATGATATGAATTCTGAATTAAAAGAATTACCAGATTATCTGGAGAAAAGATCAGTTTTTGAAGTGAAAGCCTAATGATAATAATGCAATTCAAATAAAAAGGAGTATTGATATATACAGATTAGTTCCAACTATTCTATGAATGGTGTGCCATATGAAAACAGACGCAGACAGAATGATATTCCTCAATTTAGTACAGAACGTGCCAAACAGGAAAATGAGAGTATAAATCCATATATGGAAGATACGGATTATAACGAAAAAGCATTTGATATGATTGGTCCGAATGCTCCGCAGGATGTAAAGGACGCATGAAATAGATGCAGTTTATATTGATCTGACATAAATCTAGATGATATCATTAAGTAACGGATGATAATAGTATTTCGTCAAATGACTGATATTGGAGCTGTAAAAACTGCTCGCCATTATTAAGAAAGATAGGTATTAAGTAAAAACGAAGCCATGTTGATATGTTCTATTAAGAGAGTAATATTGACATGTCTTTTTTTATAGAAAACTTGTGTTATAAGCGGTTATGTGCATACGGTATATCCAGAGTGGAAACAATGATGACAAAGTAATATATAAAGTGATTTTGTTACTTTTATTTTTAAAAGTATGATATAATAAATACATCTGTTAATGTAATCGTTTAGGAGAAAGGGGAATATTTTGAGGGTACTATTTTGCAACATTGCATGGATGAATTATTATAAGGGAATTATTCGTTGTATTGATGAACCTAAGAATGGTGGTTCTTATGTAAAGGAAACACTTGATGCACACGAAAAATATAATTTTATGCCGGCACATATTATTGACAGCAGATATCCGGACGGGGATTACTGCCTTGGATTTGTGGAGACAAAGACAACTTCTGCAGGAAAAAGAAACCAGCTTAATATCGAAAAGATTGAAGACTGCATGAATCTTAAGAATGAGACAGAGGTGGATGATGTATTAGTTATTTTTTGTGCATTATATCCAGATTCATTTGACAAAGAAACTTATGTTGTTGGCTGGTATAAGAATGTAACTGTATACAGGCGTTATGAAACTATGGCGTTTGATTACGAGTACAGGTCAGATACAGACAATAGTAATTGTGTCTCAGGTGAATGGATACAGGAATACAATGCAATAGCAAAGAAATCAGATTGTGTGTTACTTCCAAGATCACAGAGAAGAAAGACATATTGGAGAGTGCCAAGGAAGAAAAAAGGGTGGCATTTGGTTTTGGTCAATCGAATGTATGGTTTGCAAGAGGAGAAGATGATAATAAGCTTTTATCAGACTTTTTGGATAGGCTTAAAGTTCAGATTGGTGAATACGATGGGGAAAACTGGATTGATAAATATGCAAATGATTAATGAAAACTGGGGATAGATTAATGATGTATGATATTAATAAGCAGATAGACCAAATTACAGATGAAGAAATCAATATAGCCAAGCGAAACATTACCGCACGGGTGAAGGCTATGATTATAGGAGAGGGAATAACAAATGAGATACTAAACATTGAAGTAAGGACACCTATGAATATGAGCATATAACAGGAAATTATAAGGATTTAGGTTTAAGGATAGAGGGTGATTTAATGGATAAAGTTTCTGCTATTAAACTTAGCGCCCTAAGCATATTGGACGGTAGGATAGATAATGCAAAGAACATAATAAATAAGGAATATCCGTTTAAGAAGATAATACCCGAAGGGAGAAATTACACAGATAAGGAAAAGTATGAGCAGTTTGTAAGAGATGGATTTATTGACAGATACAGTGGAGAAAAACTTGTTAATCCTGGTATGTTAAAGGTATTATCATTTTATATGCCGGATGCATTTCCATATCAGTCTCACTGGAAGATGGAAGAGTGCCACAATGCATACTGGGAGCTTATACCTACAATTGACCATATTGTACCGATTGCCAACGGCGGTGCTGATAACAGCACTAATTTTGCAACTACTTCAATGCTTCATAATTCAATAAAAAGTAACTGGACATTAAAGCAATTAAACTGGAAACTATACCCGGCAGGTGATATGGCAGAGTATGACGGACTTACGGAACTTTTTGTAAAACTAACTGAAAATAATCTTGAGTTATTTGAGGATGCTTATATTAAGAGATGGTATAAGCTGTCAACTGATTTAAAAATCGATTAATTGTTAAAAGAGGTAATAATGCACATATATGTAGATGCGGATGCATGTCCTGTCATACGGATAGTAGAGAACATAGCTAGAAAATACAATATAGAAACAACGCTTATATGTGATACTAATCATGTGCTTACATCCGATTATAGTGATGTAGTAACAGTAAGCGCAGGGGCTGATGCAGTTGATTTTAAGCTGGTTAACTTATGTACGCGTGATGACATAGTTGTTACACAGGATTATGGGGTTGCAGCTATGGCGTTGAGTAAGGGTGCATATGCAATTCATCAGTCAGGAAAGTGGTATACTACCGACAACATAGATCAGATGCTTATGCAGAGGCACATAACTAAATGTGCGAAAAGAGCAAGCAGTAAAAACCATATAAAGGGACATAAAAAGAGGTCAAATGAGGATAATATTCATTTTGCAGAGTCGTTTGAAAAACTTGTGCTGTTGGCACAGACAAAGAAAGGGTAATGTAAATGGGATTATTTAGTAAGAAAAAGATAGTGCATTCTTATGATAAAGATAGCAAAAGACCAGTAATTAAGGCCAGTATATGCACTGGTGAACAGGTAGCTGGATTTAAGGATATTCATACAGGTAAGATAGAAGAGGTTATGCTGATTAGGAGTGAGGCAGACCTTGATAATTTCAAGAAAATGTATGGAATTAACGAAAAAATAGAAAAGGAATATTAAGATGAACATTCAGATATTTGGAACTAAGAAATGTAATGATACAAAAAAGGCAGAGCGTTTCTTTAAGGAGAGAGGTATTAAGTACCAGTTTATTGATATGAAAGAAAAGGGAATGAGCAAGGGCGAATTTAATTCAGTTGCTCAGGTTAATGGTGGACTGGAAAATATGATTAACTGGGAAAGTAAGGATAAAGATACCCTTGCACTTATCAAATACACGGCAGATGAGGATAAATTAGAAAAGGTGCTTGAAAATCCACAGGTTATAAAAACGCCGGTAGTAAGAAATGGCAGGGCATCAACTCTTGGATATCAGCCTGATATCTGGAAAGTGTGGGAATAAATGGAATTTGGCTTAGCAGACATAGAAGATTTTAATGAAATACAACAGCTTTACGGGAATCTTATTAATAAAAGCAGTAATGAGCCTTCATAAGTGAGAAAGAGTAAAAAATCATGATAAAGGAAATAGAAGATAGAAGAAGCATAAGAAAATATAAACCAGATAGAGTTAATAAAACCATAATTGAAGATATGATATACAGCGCTACACTTGCTCCATCTGCTAAGAACAGACAGCCATGGAAATTTATCGTATATCAGGGAGATGAAAAAGACAAATTGGTTGAAGTAATGCAGCAAGGTATTAATGCAGAAAAGATCAGCCATGAACTAATGCCAGAATGGGTATTTGCAATACCAGATGCTGAGAATACTGTAAGAATCATGCAGGAGGCACCATGTCTAATTGCTGTGCTTAATACTAATCAGAAGACACCATTTTCTGGCATAGAAAATGAAAAGAGAATTGTAGAAATCTGTGACTCATTATCTATAGGTGCTGCCATTCAAAATATGATACTTACAGCAACAGGGTATGGATTAGGTACTTTGTGGATTGCAAATACATGCTTTGCATACAATGATCTTGTTGATTTTATTGGAACTGACTGCCAACTGACTGGATTGGTTGCGGTTGGAATTGCGGATGAATCTCCAGATAAAAGACCAAGAAAACCATTTGAAGATATAATTGAATTCAGGTAGATGAGAGATTTCTCAGTTTAAGAAGTTTATGGGGCCTGTCTCCAAGACACTCCAAGACACGTTAATTTGAATTGTTTATTTTCATAAAATGTGTTACAATCAAGTTAGCCGCAACTAATTATATTGTAAAAAAGGTAAATATATGAGTGAAAGAATAAAACCTACTATCAGTGGCAGTGCTGAGACAATGCTCCAGAGCTTTTATGCCAGAGCCCAATATTCCAAAAGTAAACATAATAAATTCTATGATGCAAAGGCGGTAGAATTAGTCGATAAAATTGATTATGATTTTTCTACAGCGGCTAGGGATTCTACGATGGGGAAAGGGGTAATTGCCAGAACGGTAGTTTTTGATGAATTAGTAAAGAATTTTATAGAGAAAAATCCTGATTGTACGGTGGTTAATATTGCCTGTGGTCTGGATACGAGATTTTATCGTATGGATAATGGTAAAATTACATGGTACAATCTGGACCTGCCAGAAACGATAGCAATCCGCAATCAGATTTTCGAGGAATCAGGACGTGTTTCTACGATAGGAATTTCTGCACTTGACCCTGCATGGTCAAAAGAAGTAAAAGTGCGGGGGAAAATGCTTTTTATCATTGAAGGATTATCAATGTATCTGACAGCAGAAGAAAACGGTAAGATATTAAAAATAATAAAGGACAACTTTGATAATGCCTGTATTCTTATGGAATGTCTGGCAAAGTCATGGGTAAAGAAAGAAGGAACAGAAAAATCCATACAGCAAACAGGCTCAAAATTTGTCTTCGGTGCAGATCATTTTGAAGACCTTGGGAATATGACAACAGGGTATCATAAAATAAAAGATGATAATATTCTTCGTGGCATGGAGTTATTTTCATCTGCATACAGACTTTTGGCGTTATTACCTATTGCAAAAAAGGTTACGCAGAAGATTCTGATATTTGAAAAGGACGAACAAAGCATGTGAAAGAATCTTTATACGTGAATGTAAAACCACACGTCTGATGTTAAAATTGGAATTTGACGGAGTAATAGATATGAAAATCCGAGAAGTGAATGAGAATAAAAAGCAATTTATAGCATTATTGTTATTAGCTGATGAGCAGGAAAATATGATTGATCACTATCTTGAAAAAGGTACTATGTATGTACTTGAAGATGGTAATGTAAAAGCTGAATGTGTCGTTACTGATGAAGATAATGGAATACTTGAAATTAAAAATATTGCAGTTGATCCTCAGAATCAAGGACAGGGCTATGGGAAAGCATTGATTGACTTCCTTGTAAGTAAATATGCAGATGAATATTCTATTTTGCAGGTTGGAACAGGTGACAGCCCGTTGACCGTACCGTTTTATGAAAAATGCGGATTTGTCCGATCTCACAATATTCCGAATTTCTTTACGGACAATTATGACCACCCAATTTATGAGTGTGGTGTACAGTTAATAGATATGGTATATTTGCAAAGATGTTTATAACTTCCAGTTTACCAAGCCCTTTGAGAGAGGAGAAATCCTTTTCTCAAAGGGCTTTTTAATTTTACCGACATTCGTAAACTATAAGTAAAAGCCAAAACCTCATATACTCTAATCACAGAGGAAGTGGAGGTTTTGATATGAGTAACAGCTTAGCGGAAGTACATCCCGAATTGATTGCCGATTGGTCGGAAAAGAATTTGCCGTTGACTGTTGTTTAGCACATTAAATGTTACTCCATTCCTCATATTAAATGTGGTAAATATTGTCTAAGTAAGAGAAGCTATGTCACTTTCGTCCTGAATTATCCTGAAGTTATCCGGCTTTTTATATGCGGGTTCATTCCCCAGCTCCTTAACAAGTTAAAACGGTAATGTTTTTCTTGTGTACAGTAGAGCACTATAGTATAATGAAACCAGTTTTTTTGCATAAGTTTAAAAGCTATAATAAGGAAATCGGCAAACCAGATGAAAGTCTGGGACGCAAAGCTACAGGGCCTTTAAAATGGCAGCTAGTTGCATAAAATGACGTGCACTGTCTGTTTGACAGTGCTTTTTTTACGGAGTTATTTCACAGACGTAACAATAATGATTTTATCAGGAAAGAAATATGTAAAGTATGAAAAAGGCAAAACGTTGTCTGATAGCAGTGGTGTCAGTATTCCATGGATCTTGGTGAAGACTGGTCTAATAATGAAATCATCCAGGCTGTGGCAATCGGTGAGTTTACAAACCTGGATGGTATTGAATGGCGAAACGGTGCAGAGACTGCAGCAGATGAATTTTTGATGCGTTTACCCGTGCGGAAAGTTCCATTACAAACAAAATACAGGGAACCGGACTTGGTATGGCTATGATTTTCTTCGGCTGATGGCCCGTTATTGGGATGTAGATTACGAATATGTCGGATATGATAAGAGCTGGGATGATATGCAGCAGATGCTTGAATATGGCGAGATTGATATGGTAACATCTCCCAGCAAAACACCGGAAAGAGAAGAAAAGTTTGATTTTTCACGTCCGATCGGAACCAATAATGGGATTCTGACCGTCCGCAGTGACAACAGCACGATTGTGGATGGCAATTACAGTACTTACAACGGTATGCGTGTGGCACTTTTTAATGGAAGCTCCGAGATAAAGAGTTTTGCGGATTTTGCAGGCAACAAAGGATTTACATATGATCCATTTTATTTTGATACGACAGCAGAGATGGAGGAAGCTCTTCAGAGTGGAAATGTTGATGCTATTGCTGCTAGTTCTCTGAGAAAAACAAACAATGAGCGTATCGTGGATAAATTTGACAGCAGCGATTTCTATGTCATGGTTAAAAAAGGTAATACAGAATTGCTGAATGAGATCAATTATGCAATCGACCAGATGAATGCAGTTGAGGGCGACTGGAAAACGACACTTTATAATAAAAATTATGAAAGCATAGAAACTAAGAATCTGGAATATACCAAGAAAGAAAAAAGTATTATTTCACAGTATTCCAAGGACAATCCGCTTCATGTTCTGTGTGATCCGACCCGTTATCCATATTCTTATAATGAAAATGGTGAGATGAAGGGTATAATCCCGGATTACTTCCGGAAAATTGCAGACTATGCCGGGATTTCCTATGAGTTTCTTACACCTGTCACCAGAGATGAGTATATTGCCTATCAGAAAAATAAGGATACTACAGATATTAGCATCGATGCGCGCCTGGAAACAGATAACTATGCTGAGACGAAAAAATGGGGGATTACTGCACCTTTCATTACGATGCAGCTGGCAAGGGTGACACGGCGTGACTTTGATGGAAAAATTAATGCTGTTGCTACTGTTGACCAGACAGTAGCAAATTCAATTGCAGATGCAATGGCACCCGATGCAGAAAAACTGATGTGCAGTAACCGACAGGAAATGATGGAAGCTGTCCGTAAGGGTAAAGCAGATGCTGCATTCGTCTACTATTACATGGCACAGGCGTTTGTGAACAGTGACACTACGGGCACCATGACATATACTATGCTGGAACAGCCTACATTCACCTACCGTATGGTAATTTCATCAAATGAGAACCATGCGCTGGCTGGTATTCTGACGAAAGCAATGTATGCCATGCCCCAAAATCTTGTTGAAGATCTTGCAGCACAGTATACCACATACAAAGCAACAGATCTGACATTTGTTGACTGGATCCGTCTGTATCCTGTTGTTACTGTTTTGGTTCTTCTTATTTTTGGATTACTGCTGACTACTATGGCTGTGACAATGGCGCATCTTAGTGCAAGAAAAAAAGCTCAGAAGGCGGAACAGAAGAAAACTGAGGAAATGGCGGAACTGGCAGAGCATGCACAGGCTGCAAACAAGGCAAAAACAGCATTTCTGTCACATATGTCCCATGATATGAGGACACCGATGAATGCAATCATAGGATTTACCGGTATTGCAATGAAAAACAATCCGTCAGACGAAGTGAAAAATTGTCTGGAAAAGATTGACGAAAGCTCAGAGCATTTACTGTCGCTGATCAATGATATATTAGATCTGACCAGCATCGAAAGTGGAAAAGTGAATTACAATCCGGTACCGGCGGATGTGAAAAACATTACAGATTCTGCATTGGATATATAAATATGCGTTACCGCATTTCGGATACTGGTATTGGCATGAGTGAGGAATTTACAAAAGAAGTTTTTGAGGAGTTTGCACAGGAAGATTCCGATGTGAGAACGCAGTACCATGGAGTTGGACTGGGGATGGCTATCGTAAAGAAGTATATATATATGATGGGTGGAACCATTTCCGTGCAGAGTAAAAAGCATAAGGGAACTACATTTACTGTCGATATTCCTTTGGAAATTACAGATAAGGAATGTAATAAGTCAGACACAGGTTTTTCTGAAAAGGTAAATCTTACAGGTGTGAATGTCCTTCTTGCAGAGGATAATGAACTGAATGCAGAGATTGCTACCGTGCAGTTGGAAGAGTTCGGGATGAATGTAGAAAGAGCTGTGGATGGAAAGAATGCCGTTGAGATTTTCAGAAATCATCCGGAAGGCACATTTGATGTAATCCTGATGGATATCATGATGCCTGAAATGAATGGTTATGAAGCTGTAAAAGTAATCAGGGCAATGAATGACAGACCGGATGGAAAAAACATTCCTATTATAGCAATGACAGCTAATTCATTTGCAGAAGATGTTCAGGCATCACTGGATGCAGGAATGAACGCGCATTTGTCAAAGCCGATTGTGATTGATGAAGTTATAAAAACGATTTTAAGGTATGTAGATACTTCCACTTTTGGAACAAGAAATAAGTAGTAGTTAGGAGATAGAGAATTGGTAAGACAATACAGCGATAACGATATAGACGCAGTGATGCAGATATTGCTTGATACGAATATTCAAGCACATCATTTCATACCGTCCGATTACTGGCGTACTAACTGCAATATGGTAAGAGAAATGCTTCCTCACGCAGAAATATATGTACATGAGGATGACTGTACAAAGCAGATAGATGGCTTCATTGGATTGAATGATGACTATATCGAAGGTGTTTTTGTAAAAGAAACAATGCAATCAAAAGGTATCGGAAAACAACTTCTAAATCATGCAAAGGAATTCAAATCAAAATTAAAATTAAGTGTCTATCAGGAAAATGAGAAAGCAATCAAATTTTATTTACGTGAGAAATTTAGTATTCAATCCGAAAGTGTGGACGATAACACAGGCGAAAAGGAATTTATAATGGTATGGAATCAGTAGATTCATATTTGTCTGACTCACAATAATTTAATAAAGTAAACCTCCAAATTGATGTAAGATAAAATTAATCAGTTTATTGGCCACATAATGGTTTACAGATGCATCAATAGCGCCAGCCCCTAAACCATATGGAACTGCAAAAGGGTTTTGGTTACAGAATGCTTGCTGAGGCAATCAAAGCAGACCTGCAATATCGTATCAGTTGTCCGGTACTTCTTATCTGTGGCGAAAAGTATAAAGCGGGTTCAGCAAAAAGATATAATAGAAAATGGCATCAGAGATTTCATTTCCGGCATTATTGCAGTTATATCGGTATTGGTAATATTAGCAGGAACCTATATGACGTCAAGTGGAATTAAAAACTGTAAATGAATAATGTTTGCAAAGAATGTAAGTATGTCCTGGTTGATTGTAACTAGTATATGAGAGGTATATGATAATATTTTACAATGATTTTAGTTGACAGTCAGAAAATGAGATTATACAATTAATTCGACAAATGTTAAGAGTATATATTGGGTATATTAGATTGGTGTGTTCAATATATTTTCTTAATATACAATATATTAAAAGTGAGGTGACGATAATGGACGGGCATGATAGTCCTCGAATAGGGAACAATGACATAGATTATAAGCCGACAAAGCTATTGTCTGCGTTTCTTAAGGGACGTGTGCAATAGTCTGTTAAAGTCGCGTATTTTCTAATCTTAGTCATTGTTCTTGCCATAATGAAAGGAGAATAATGATGAATAAGATTCTATCAAATGTAGTTATGCATAAGGATTATAGCAAGGATATTGTTAGAGTCCTTAGAAGTAGTAAATCTGATGAATTAATCCGCAGGAAGTTATCTAAATATCACGAGAATGATATAGCAGATGCAATTAAGCTTTTGGACAAAGATACAAGAATAAGGCTTTACAAGATTCTTGGTGTAGACTGGACGGCAGAGATTTTCTCATATCTGGAAGATACACCTGAATACATTGAAGAATTTATGACAGAATTATCTGTAGATGAGGCGGCAGATGTCCTTGAAAAAATGGATGCTGATGATGCTGTAGATATTCTTGATAATGTATCAGAAGAAGAAAGACAGGCACTTATATCACATATGGAAAAGGATGCCAAAGATGATGTGTGTCTGATTTATTCATATGATGATGATGAGATTGGCAGTAAGATGACTACTAATTTCATATGCATAAACAATAAGCTTACAATAAAGGAAGCTATGAAAGAGCTTGTTGCACAGGCAGAAGAAAATGATAACGTCAATACAATATATGTGGTTGATGATAATAACATATATTATGGTGCAATAGATTTAAAAGATCTTATTGTAGCAAGAGATTACCAGAAGCTTGAGGATATAATAAGTACATCATATCCATATGTATATGCTCACGAAAAGATGAGCGAATGTATCGAAGATTTAAAGGATTACAGCGAAGATTCAATTCCAGTATTAAATAAAGACAAAGAAATAATAGGTGCTATCACATCTTCTGATATCATAGAAGCGGTAGATGAAGAGATGAGCGATGATTATGCAAAGCTTGCCGGTTTGACAGAGGAGAATGACCTTACAGAGGGACTTTTTGCAAGTATGAAGAAAAGGCTTCCATGGCTTATTCTATTACTGTTCCTTGGTATGGGAGTATCATCTGTAGTTGGCATATTTGAAAATGTAGTGTCACAGCTTGCGATTATTGTATGCTTCCAGTCACTCATACTTGATATGGCGGGAAATGTTGGAACGCAGTCACTTGCCGTTACAATCAGAGTTCTTATGGACGAAGATATATCAGCTAAGCAGAAGCTTGAATTCGTGTTAAAAGAGATGAGAATTGGTTTTGCTAATGGCTTACTGCTTGGTTCTATGGCATTTATATTACTAGGAATATATATTACCCTTGTTAAGGGCAAGCCAGTACATTATGCATTTGCAATATCGGGTTGTGTAGGTGTATCATTACTGCTGGCAATGCTTATATCAAGCCTTATTGGCGTGCTTACACCAATGTTCTTCCATAAGATAAAGATAGACCCTGCTGTAGCTTCTGGTCCACTTATAACAACAATTAATGATCTTGTTGCAGTTGTTACATATTATGGACTGGCTGCGGTTGTGCTTATCGGTATGCTTCATATAACAGGATAAATGATATATAAATGATACCAGAATTATGGAAGTGCGTAGCACGGAACAATTCGTAGGTATCAAAGTCGGGGGCTTTTGACCCCGACATCATATAAATATAATTATAGAAAGGAAGCGCACTATGAGTGATATATTAGATGTTATTAAGACAAGAAGAAGCGTAAGAAAGTATAAAAATGATATGGTTCCTGCGGAGATTATAGATAAAATTATTGAAGCGGGAACATATGCGGCTACAGGAATGGACAGACAGTCGCCAATTATACTTGCAGTTACTGACAAGGAATTAAGAGATAAGCTTTCTAAGATGAATTCTAGAATAATGGGAAAGTCAGAAGATTTTGATCCATTTTATGGTGCACCAGTTGTGCTTGTTGTTCTTGCTGATAAGAGTATGCCTACATATATATATGATGGTACTCTGGTTATGGGGAATCTTATGCTTGAGGCACACGCACTTGGTGTGGATAGCTGCTGGATACATAGAGCTAAGGAAGAATTTGAGAGCGAAGAAGGCAGAGAGATACTTAAATCACTCGGCATAGAAGGTGATTATGAAGGAATCGGACATTGTATACTTGGTTATGTAGATGGAGAAGAACCTCAGTGTCACCCAAGAAAAGATAACTGGGTATACAGAGCATAGTTTTTAATATTTTGATGAAATTATACATTTAATAGTTTTGCAAATTGATATTTAACAGATAAAAATGCAGGAAAAAGAAATGGAAGAATAAAGAAACTGATAGAAAAGGAGATTAAGATATATGGTTAAACACGTTATATTGTGGAAGTTAAAGGAAGAACTTACAGCAGAAGAGAAGGAAAATGTAAAGGCAGGTATTAAGGAAGGTCTTGAAGGACTTGCAGGAAATATACCGGGTCTTGTAGATATAAAGGTTAATATCAATGGTTTAGCAACATCAACAGTAGATGTTATGCTTGATACAACATTTACAGATGCAGATGCTCTTAAGGCATACAGCACTAATCCGCTTCACGTTGCCATAGCAGATGGAAAGGTACGTCCATATACGGCAGTAAGATCCTGCCTTGATTATGAAGTGTAGAATTAATTATTGAATAGACTTCAGAAATTGAATCATAATAATTTTTAAAAATGGAAAAATAAAGTTATAGATTGACATGATTCATAAGGATATGCTATTATTTATCTATATAAATATATTAAAGACTGGGAAAGAGACTTCTTTTCATGGAACCTGACAGGAAAGTGATGCCACCGACTGAAAGCATACACAGGGAATTGTCAAGAGGAACACTCTGGAGTTGAATATCTGAATTATATCAATGTCCTTGGAATATGTTATGAAATGCGTATGCATGCAGCTGTTATAGACAGGCAGGTGATATATGTAGGTTATTACGTTGTACGCGTTAAGTACTTAAAGAGGAATGATAAGAAGCCTGAGTGGTTAAGTTATTGATGACAAGTTTCTAGATGACAGCTATTCAGAAGCGGATTTCGTTCAATGCGGGTGGTACCGCGGATAATTATGTATTATTCGTCCCGGAATGCTGGTAAGGCATTCCGGGATTTTTTGCGTGCAGATAACGATTGCCACTAAGTTATATCGTTACAGCCTTTGCAGAAAGCAGGAACAATATATTTATCAGCTGCAACAAGACACACATTAACAATATAAAGCAATCAGAAAGGAGCTATTATCAAGATGGCAAACATTTACAGAGATGTCACATTACAGAATGTAAGTGAGAACGACATTGGAAAGCAGATGAAGGTATCAGGATGGGTTGAGAACATCCGTGATCACGGTGGAGTTTCATTCATCGATTTAAGAGATATGTACGGAGTATTACAGGTAGTTATCCGTGAACCAGAACTCTTAAAGGGTATTAAGAAGGAAGAATGTATCAGTATCGATGGTATTATGGAGCAGAGAGATGAGGAAACTTACAATCCTAAAATTCCATCAGGAACTATTGAACTTGAAGCTAAGAAGATTACAGTATTAGGACAGGTTTACCAGCAGGTTCCATTTGAAATCCAGACATCTAAGGAAGTAAGAGAGGATGTAAGACTTAAGTACAGATACTTAGACTTAAGAAACCCTAAGGTTAAGGATAATATGGTATTCCGTTCAAAGGTTATCTCATTCCTTCGTCAGAAGATGACAGATATGGGCTTCCTTGAAATCCAGACACCTATTCTTTGTGCTTCATCACCAGAAGGCGCAAGAGATTATATCGTTCCATCAAGAAAATATAAGGGCAAGTTCTATGCACTTCCACAGGCACCACAGCAGTACAAGCAGCTTCTTATGGTATCTGGTTTTGATAAGTATTTCCAGATAGCTCCTTGCTTCAGAGATGAAGATGCAAGAGCTGACCGTTCACCAGGAGAATTCTATCAGCTTGACTTCGAGATGAGCTTTGCTACTCAGGAAGAAGTATTTGCAGTTGGTGAAGAAGTGCTTACAGAGACATTTGCAAAGTTTGCACCAGAGGGTTCAGTTGTAACACAGGCTCCTTATCCAATTATAAGCTACAAGCAGGCTATGCTTGAATTCGGTTCAGATAAGCCAGACCTTAGAAACCCACTTAGAATTATAGATTTGTCCGATTTCTTCAATAAATGTACATTCAAGCCATTCCAGAATAAGACTGTAAGAGCTATCAATGTTCACGCTAAGCTTTCAAAGGGCCAGCACGAGAAGCTTCTTAAGTTCGCTACAGGAATTGGTATGGGTGGACTTGGTTACCTTGAGGTTCTTGAAGACCTTTCATATAAGGGACCAATTGATAAGTTCATTCCAGAAGAACTTAAAGGCGAAATCAGGGAACTTGCAGGACTTCAGGCAGGAGATACTATTTTCTTTATCGCTGATAAGGAAGATAAGGCTGCATTCTTTGCAGGACAGATTCGTAACGAACTTGGCACACGTCTTGATTTAATAGAGAAAAATGCATACAGATTCTGTTATGTAAATGACTTCCCTATGTTTGAAAGAGACCCAGAAACTAAGAAGATTGGTTTCACACACAATCCATTCTCTATGCCACAGGGTGGTCTTGAAGCACTTAATACTATGGATCCACTTGATATTCTTGCTTATCAGTATGATATCGTATGTAATGGTGTTGAATTATCATCAGGTGCTGTGCGTAACCATGATATGCAGATTATGGTTAAGGCATTTGAAATTGCCGGATATGATGAAGAAGTACTTAAGGCTAAGTTTGGAGCACTTTACAACGCATTCCAGTTCGGTGCACCACCACATGCAGGTATGGCACCAGGTGTTGACCGTATGATTATGCTTCTTAGAAATGAAGAGAATATCCGTGAGGTTATTCCATTCCCAATGAGTGGTACAGCACAGGATCTTATGTGTGGAGCACCTAATGAGGTAACAGAACAGCAGTTAAGAGAGGTTCATATTAAGGTCAGGGACTAATGGAAAAAATCCACTAATAAAAACAAAACAAAGATTTTTCCATACAGGATTTGCGCGTGAGGGCGCAAACCTGTCTGACATAATAGAAAGGATGATATGTTATGGCTAATGTGATTAGTGATGAAACTATCGAATATGTAGGTATTCTTGCTAAGCTTGAGCTTTCTGAGTC
Organism: Lachnospira sp. CLA-JM-H23; assembly: GCF_040096425.1. NCBI lineage: Bacteria > Bacillati > Bacillota > Clostridia > Lachnospirales > Lachnospiraceae > Lachnospira > Lachnospira sp. CLA-JM-H23. The sequence continues at coordinate 265,904 of NZ_JBBMET010000004.1, read as the reverse complement.
GGAAAAAGAGGATGCCAAGAAGGATATGGCAAGTATGCTTGATTATATAGATAAGCTTGGCGAGCTTGATACAACAGGCGTTGAGCCTATGTCACACGTATTCCCTGTTAATAATGTTATGAGGGAAGATGTTGTTACTAACGGCGATGGAAGCAAGGCTACACTTGCCAATGCACCAGAAGCTAACGAATATGGATTTATAGTTCCAAAGACTGTTGAATAAGAAAGGGAAATGCTATGAGTTTATTAGATTGTACAGCCGTTGAACTTGCTGCAAAGATTAAGGCAGGTGAAGTGACAGCGGTAGAAGCTATGCAGGCTGTTGTTGCTCAGATTGAAAAGTCTGAAGACAAGCTTAACTGCTATGTGACATTTGACAAGGAAAAAGCATTACAGGCAGCAGCTAAGGCTGACGATGATATCAAGGCTGGAAAGCTTACGGGACCTTTAGCTGGTGTACCTTTTGCTATTAAGGATAATATGTGTACAGAAGGCATGCTTACAACATGTTCTTCTAAAATACTCGGTAACTTTGTTCCAACATTTTCTTCTGAAGCAGTTATAAGACTTCAGGAGGCAGGTGCAGTTATTATCGGTAAGACTAATATGGATGAGTTCGCCATGGGCTCAACAACAGAAACAAGTGCATTCGGAGCAACTAAGAATCCAAGAAATACAGAGCACGTTCCTGGTGGTTCATCAGGTGGTTCAGCTGCAGCAGTTGCAGCAAATGAGTGCTTTGCGGCACTTGGTTCAGATACAGGTGGTTCTATAAGACAGCCTGCATCTTACTGTGGTGTTGTAGGTATGAAGCCTACTTATGGTACTGTCTCAAGATATGGACTTATAGCTTATGGTTCATCACTTGATCAGATAGGACCATTATGTAAGGATGTAACAGACTGTGCTACTATTATGGAGGTAATAGCAGCAAAGGATGATAAGGATTCTACATCAGTAAAGAGAGAAGATACAGCATTTACAAAGGCTTTAGTAGATGATGTTAAGGGACTTAAGATAGGTATTCCAAGAGATTACTTTGGAGATGGACTTGATCCTGAGGTTAAGGAAGCTGTTATGTCGGCAGCTAAGGTGCTTGAAGAAAAGGGTGCCATAGTTGAAGAATTCGACTTAAGCCTTGTAGAGTACGCTATACCTACTTATTATACAATAGCTGCCGCTGAGGCAAGCTCTAACCTTGAGAGATTCGATGGCGTTAAGTATGGTTACAGGACAAGTGAGTATGAAGGTCTTCACAATATGTACAAGAAGACACGTTCAGAGGGCTTTGGACCTGAGGTTAAGAGAAGAATAATGCTTGGTTCATTCGTACTCAGCTCAGGCTATTATGATGCTTACTACTTAAAGGCATTAAGAGTAAAGGCTCTTATTAAGAAAGCATTTGATGAAGCATTTGCAAAGTATGATGTAATACTTGGACCTGTTGCACCAACAACTGCACCTAAGATAGGCTCATCTTTAGCAGACCCTATCAAGATGTATCTTGGCGATATATATACAATATCAGTTAACCTTGCAGGTCTTCCAGGAATAAGTGTACCTTGTGGAAAGGACTCTAAGGGGCTTCCAATAGGTGTACAGCTTATAGGTGACTGCTTTAAGGAAAATAATATAATACGTGCTGCATACTCATATGAGCAGGCACGAGGAAGATTTGAATAAGGAGGAGGTCAGGCAATGAAAGATTATGAAGTAGTTATTGGTCTTGAAGTTCACGTTGAGCTTGCTACAAAGACTAAGATATTCTGCGGCTGTTCAACAGCATTTGGTGGAGCACCTAATACACACACATGCCCTGTTTGTACAGGTATGCCAGGCTCTCTTCCAGTTCTTAACAAGAAGGTAGTAGAGTATGCTATGGCGGTTGGTCTTGCAACTAACTGCTCTATAACAAGAGACTGCAAGTTTGATAGAAAGAATTATTTCTATCCTGATAATCCACAGAATTATCAGATATCACAGCTTTATCTGCCTATATGCCGTGATGGACATGTAGAAGTAAAGCTTGAAGATGGAACAGAGAAGTCTATAAGAATCCACGAGATTCATATGGAAGAGGATGCAGGTAAGCTTATACATGATGAATGGGAGGATGTATCCTATGTTGACTATAACCGTTCAGGTGTGCCTCTTATAGAAATCGTATCTGAGCCAGATATGAGAAATGCAGAAGAGGTTATTGCTTATCTTACTAAGTTAAGAAATACTATCCAGTATCTTGGAGCATCTGACTGCAAGTTACAGGAAGGTTCCATGAGAGCTGATGTAAATCTTTCTGTAAGAGAAAAAGGCAGCACTGAATTCGGTACAAGAACAGAAACTAAGAATCTTAACTCATTTTCAGCTATCCAGAGAGCTATTGAGGCTGAAACAGCCAGACAGATAGATATAATTGAAGCTGGTGGACAGGTTGTTCAGGAAACAAGAAGATGGAATGATGATAAGGAATATTCTTATGCTATGCGTTCTAAAGAGGATGCACAGGATTACAGATATTTCCCAGACCCAGACCTTGTACCAATCCACATAAGCGAAGAATGGCTTGATACTATTAAGGAAGCACAGCCTGAGTTTAAGGATGAGAAAATGCTTCGTTATAAGGAAGAATTCGGAATTCCTGATTATGATATCAATATGATTACTGATTCTAAGAAGCTTGCTGATATATTTGAAGAAACAACAGCTTTATGCAATAAGCCTAAGAAAGTATCTAACTGGCTTATTACAGAGACTATGCGTATTTTAAAGGAAAAGAATATGGATCCTGAGGATATCGCATTCTCACCTAAGAGTCTTGCAAGGATTATTGAACTTGCAGATGAGGGTGCTATAAACAGTAACGTTGCTAAGGAAATATTCGAGAAGATATTTGATGAGGATATTGATCCAGATAAGTATATTGAAGAACACGGACTTAAGCAGGTTAATGATGAAGGTGCACTTAAGGCAACTGTTGAGAAGGTTATAGCTGATAATCCACAGTCAGTAGCTGATTACAGAGCAGGCAAGGAGAAGGCTATAGGATTCCTTGTAGGCCAGACTATGAAGGCTATGCAGGGTAAGGCTAATCCGGGAATGGTTAATAAGCTTTTAAAAGAGCTGCTGTAGATTTTGGGAATATGTTTAACAAAGACGATGTGGGAAGCGGCAAGGTGCAGAGTGCGGCGGACGGCGGACGGACGATTGGAGAAATCGGCGGAAGCAACAAAGACACGTTTGCACTGAGTGTCGCTCGCAGCGGTACTAAAGCGCTAAAAGACAGCGCTTAAGTGCCGGCGGCTCCCCATCGTCTTTTTATGCTTCCGCCGGTTTCTCCAATCTGTGCGTTGGCGGACTGCGATGGTTGCGGGGCTGGAGTGGTGAACATATTTTGTTAAATGTATTTGGAGATAGACAGATAAACAGAAAGAGAGGGGTGTACCGCCTCTCTTTTTTGATAAAAATATACTAAAATATATATTTGGATTTATATGTTTGGGGTTATTCTGTGTGGGTTATTCCACTGTTTAGTGTGAATTATTTCACTTGGGTTATTAGGCTTGTGGGGGCTCGGTGTGTGAGCTGTGGTTGTCTACAGTGTTACCTGTGACGGGTGACATTCCTACGAATTCACAGCCGTAGGCGTAGAGGTCTGAGTTATCTACTGGCTGACAGCGGATGATTTTGACAACACAGTTTATTGGGTCTTTTTCATCATCTAACTGTAACACAGCATCAAAATAAAAATCTAAAGGTAAAATGCTTTTTGAGCGAAAGCCGATTCCACCTTTTGATATATCAGTTATATTTATAGGTGAGTCGAGATTTCTTATATTGATGTAATCCTGCTTAAAAAGCTTAGACACATTTAATGTTAAATTCGCCTTGTGGCGGTTATAGCGTCTTTTTTCAATTCCATCATTCATAGTACAATCCTCCATCTACAATTGCGTATAATAATAATCTGAATACATAAAAAAGTTGAATAAATAAAACATATTGTATAAAGATTTTCTATAATAATACAATTTTTAAGAATAATATGCAAGTATTGTCTATTGATTTTGGTAGTGTACTGTTATATAATTTTTAGTTGTTGAGTGTATAATTAAATTCACTATTACTATAATTTAAAAGGATGGATGCGATCATGGAAAAGTTTAAGTTACTTTATGAAGGCAAAGTAAGAGAAGTGTATGATATAGGAGATAAGCTTGTTATAGCGGCAACAGATCGTATATCAGCATTTGACCACATTTTAAAGAATAAGGTCACAGATAAGGGTGCAATTCTTACTCAGATGTCTAAATTCTGGTTTGATTATACTAAGGATGTTATTCCTAATCATATGATATCTGTTGATGTTAATGATATGCCGGAATTCTTCCAGAATGAAAAGTATGCAAGAAGAAGTATGATGTGCAAGAAGTTAACTATGCTTCCAATCGAGTGCATCGTTAGAGGATATATAACAGGAAGCGGCTGGGCAAGCTATCAGAAGAATGGTACAGTCTGTGGAATTAAGCTTCCAGAAGGCCTTGAAGAGTCAGAGAAGCTTCCTGAGCCAATCTATACACCAAGTACTAAGGCTGAGGTCGGTGACCATGATGAGAATATCTCATTTGAGCAGAGTATTGAGGTATTAGAGAAGAAGTTCCCAGGCAAGGGTCTTGAATATGCAACTAAGATTAAGGATGCTACAATAGCACTTTATAAGAAGTGCGCAGAATATGCTTTAAGCAAGGGAATTATTATTGCTGATACTAAGTTTGAATTTGGTCTTGATGAGAATGGCGAAGTTGTAATCGGTGATGAAATGCTTACACCAGACAGCTCACGTTTCTGGCCATTAGAAGGATACAAGAAAGGACAGGGACAGCCATCTTACGATAAGCAGTTCGTTAGAAACTGGCTTCTTGCTAACCCTGATAGTGATTATCTTCTTCCAGATGATATCATTGACAAGACAGTAGAAAAGTACAAAGAGGCATATAAGCTTCTTACAGGTGAAGATTTCTAATTTGATTACATTGCTAATACGAATACTAAGACAGAGGTATATATGAACGACAGTTATATTGATGACAGAAAGCTTCACGAAGAATGTGGAGTGTTTGGCGCATATGACTTCGATTGTGGAGATATTGCGTCAACGATATATTATGGCTTGTTTGCATTACAGCACAGAGGACAGGAAAGTTGTGGTATCGCTGTGAGTGATACAGAAGGTCCTAAGGGAAAGGTTCTTTCCCACAAGGATATGGGACTTGTGAATGAAGTGTTTAATTCTGAGAATTTAGAGAAGTTAAAGGGTAATATTGGTGTTGGACACGTTCGTTATTCTACAGCAGGAAGTTCTACAAGAGAAAATGCACAGCCACTTGTATTAAATTATGTTAAGGGTACACTTGGAATGGCACATAATGGTAACCTTCTTAATGCGGTTGAATTAAGGGAAGAACTTTCATATACAGGTGCTATATTCCAGACTACAATTGATTCAGAAGTTATTGCGTATTTAATAGCGAGAGAAAGACTTAATACACCTACGGTAGAAGAAGCTGTTAAAAATGCTATGAAGAAGATTAAGGGTGCATACTCGCTTATAGTGATGAGTCCTAGAAAGCTTATCGGAGCAAGAGATCCATTTGGTTTCAAGCCTCTTTGTATAGGAAAGAGAGACAATACATATTTCTTATCATCAGAGACTTGTGCACTTGATACAGTAGGTGCTGAATTTATAAGAGATGTATTACCAGGAGAGATAGTTACGATAACTAAAGATGGGATACAGTCAGATACATCACTCTGCCAGAAGAATACAGCAAGATGTATATTTGAATATATATATTTTGCAAGACCTGACAGCAGGATAGATGGTATGGGAGTATATGAATCAAGAGTTAATGCTGGTCGTATACTTGCAAAGACACATCCAGTAGAAGCAGACTTAGTTGTAGGTGTTCCGGAATCAGGAAATCCAGCAGCACTTGGTTATTCTATGGAGTCAGGTATTCCTTATGGTAATGCTTTTATAAAAAATAATTATGTTGGAAGAACATTTATTAAGCCAAAGCAGGAGCAGAGAGAGTCGAGCGTTAAGGTTAAACTTAACGTGTTGAAAGAGGAAGTTGCAGGCAAGAGAGTGGTTATGATAGATGATTCTATTGTAAGAGGAACAACAAGCCGCAGAATTGTTAATCTTTTAAGACAGGCAGGAGCTAAGGAGGTACATGTAAGAATAAGTTCTCCAGCATTCCTTCATCCTTGCTATTTTGGTACTGATATACCATCAGAGGATCAGCTTGTAGCATCAGGAAGAACAGTTGATGAAATCTGCAAGTACATAGAAGCAGATTCTCTTGGCTATCTTGAAACAGATAAATTAAGTGAAATGATATGTAATCAGACAGGCTTCTGCGATGCCTGCTTTACAGGTAATTATCCAATTGAACCACCAGAAATAGATATTCGTGGCGAGATGGGTTAAAATAACCGGATTGGGAGGGTAAAGCCCTCCCTTTTTGTGTAATAGGGAATCACGGTAGAATTTACTGTTACGTAAAAAAGCACTATATGCCGATGATATACATTCATGCGATGATATGGTTTGTCACAAACGACTATGCTTGCTATTGGAATATGCTTTGCACGTTTTTTAAAATTTCAATATTAATACCGGGGAGAATAATTAATGAAGAATAGCGGTCAGGATAATAATTACAAGATTAATAATAATCAAGACGATAAACAGAATAATAATCAAGAGAATAATAATCAGGACAGATTAATTAAACAGATTAAATTTATAGAGGAGATTGATAAAGAGAAACTTATAGGAAGACAGACATATCTTGCAGATGCTTCAAGGAAAGAAAATGATGCTGAACACGCGTGGCATATGGCAATTATGGCGGTGCTGTTAAGCGAGTATTCTAATGAAAAGATTGATGTGTTAAAGACTATGACAATGCTTCTTATACACGATATAGTAGAGATTGATGCTGGTGATACTTACGCATATGATGAGGATGGCAAGAAGACACAGAGACAGAGAGAATTAACTGCTGCAGACAGAATATTCGGGCTTCTTCCAAGCGACCAGGCTGAATATATGAGAGGGCTTTGGGACGAATTCGAGGAAAGAAAGACACCTGAGGCAAAGTTTGCAAGGACACTTGATAATATACAGCCTGTAATGCTTAATAATGCTTCTGGTGGAAGAAGCTGGGAAGAAAAATGTGTCCACTTAAATCAGATACTTAAAAGAAATGAGAATACTAAAGATGGTTCAGAGACTTTGTGGGATTATGCGTATAACAATTTTATCAAGCCAAATGTTGAAAATGGAAAAATAAAAGAGGACTGACATCATATTGAATGAATAGAATATATATGGTACAATCTAATAAGTAGTGTTCAGTATATTCTATATATGCTGTATTGATGGTTAATAATAGCCGGCTACAATTATAAGAATTATGACAATTTAAGAAAGGCGGATTGCAGGAATGAACGACAGATATCAGACACCACTTGCAGAAAGATACGCAAGCAAAGAGATGCAGTACATTTTCTCTCCGGATATGAAGTTTAAGACATGGAGAAAGTTATGGATTGCATTAGCTGAAACAGAGGCAGAATTAGGACTTCCAATCACACAGGAGCAGATTGATGAACTTAAGGCTCATCAGGATGACATTAACTATGAAGATGCGAAGAAGCGTGAGAAGGAAGTACGTCACGATGTTATGTCACATGTATATGCTTATGGTCTTCAGTGCCCTAAGGCTAAGGGAATAATTCATCTTGGTGCTACATCTTGTTATGTTGGTGATAATACAGATATCATAATTATGACAGAGGGCTTAAAGCTTGTTCGTAAGAAGCTTGTTAATGTTATTAACGAACTTTCTAAGTTTGCTGACAAATATAAAGCACAGCCTACACTTGCTTTCACACATTTTCAGCCAGCACAGCCAACAACAGTTGGAAAGAGAGCTACATTATGGCTTAATGAATTAGTTATGGATTTAGAAGATCTTGACTATGTATTATCAACAATGAAGCTTTTAGGCTGTAAGGGAACAACAGGTACACAGGCTTCATTCCTTGAATTATTCAATGGAGATCAGGATAAGATTCGTCAGATAGATAAGAAGATTGCCACAAAGATGGGCTTTGAGGCGTGTGTTCCAGTATCAGGACAGACATATTCAAGAAAGGTTGATACAAGAGTTCTTAATGTTCTTGCAGGCATTGCTGCATCAGCACATAAGTTCTCTAATGATATAAGATTATTACAGCACCTTAAGGAAGTTGAAGAACCATTTGAGAAGTCACAGATAGGTTCATCAGCTATGGCATATAAGAGAAATCCTATGAGAAGTGAACGTATGGCTTCACTTGCAGATTATGTACTTTGTGATGCCCTTAACCCAGCTATAGTATCAAGCACACAGTGGTTTGAAAGAACACTTGACGACTCAGCTAATAAAAGACTTTCTGTACCAGAAGGCTTCCTTGCAGTTGATGGAATACTTGATCTTTACCTTAATGTTGTTGATGGACTTGTTGTATATGACAAGGTTATTATTAAGCATATGATGGCAGAGCTTCCATTTATGGCTACAGAGAACATTATGATGGATGCAGTTAAGGCTGGTGGAGACAGACAGGAACTTCACGAAAGAATAAGAGAACTTTCAATGATAGCTGGCAAGAGAGTTAAGCAGGAAGGCCTTGATAATAATCTTCTTGAGCTTATTGCAGATGATCCAATGTTTGGAGTTACTCTTGAAGAGCTTCAGGCTAAGCTTGACCCAATTAAGTATGTTGGACGTTCAAGAGAGCAGGTTGATGAATACCTTGAAGATGTTATTAAGCCAATACTTGATGATAACGCAGATATACTTGGGCTTACAGCTCAGATTAATGTATAAATCGTATATATCAGATTGAGGTATATATCAGATAAATGTATATATAAGTAACATTGTCAGGTTAAATAAGAACTATAATTATAATAATGACTGCTGCATTAAATGTATATGAATATGTGGCGGTCATTATTATTCATATTGAATGCACTGGTATAAAAGTCTGTAAGTGCCGCAAAACAAGCCATTTTTTCTACGGATAATAAAAAAAGAAAAAATTGTATTTTTTTTGCGTTTTTTTGAAAAAAGTAGTTGACAAATAGTGCATTTTAATATTATAATAGCGAAGCAGTGTTCGTGAGACACGAAACACTAACAAAGCGAACGGGATCTTAGCTCAGCTGGGAGAGCATCTGCCTTACAAGCAGAGGGTCACAGGTTCGAGCCCTGTAGGTCCCACTTAGGACATTAAGTCCTAATGTATGTGGTTTGCATACAATATAATATATGGCGAGATAGCTCAGTTGGCTAGAGCACACGGTTCATACCCGTGGTGTCGTGGGTTCAAATCCCTCTCTCGCTACTACTGTAAAAGAACGCGTTTGCGTTCTTTTTTTTATGTAATTTTATTACAAAAATAGTGGTTTAATTGTGCAGTATCTGTGGATTGATTGTGAAATGTGCACAATCAAAATATGTTATTATTGTAAATATCGGTGAAATTACATAAAACATCTTGAAAAATCAAATACAATATGCTATTTTAAATACACCATTACAAATACTTTTTACAAGATTATTTTTTTTCATATCGAATTCATCAATTATTTTAATTATAGGTGAATTCTCCCTCCTTTCATCATAGCATAAGCAGCTATGAATTTTGCCCCTTATGAGAGAACGGCTCATAAGGGGATTTTTTTATGTAATAGGAAATTCTATTAGAATTTCCTATTACATAAAAGGCACTATGTGCCGATGATGAGCACTCGCACGAAGAAGTAGTTTGCCGCAAGCGACCGTGCTCGGCACAGTAATGTGCTTTGCACATTCCTTTTATTTATAAAATGGTAATACTTTGCATCTTGACATAATGCGTGATATTAAGATAAATTATAATTAAGTTTAATAACACTAACTGTAATTAGAGAGGACGTATCGATGATAAAGAAACAATTAATTCAGACAATACCTGAGAGTAAAAAATATATAGCAGGAAATGTCATATTCCAATGGCTGGCTCTGGTTTCTAATATTGTGCTTATGACGATAATAACAACATTTATTGCGGGCCTTATAGACGGTGGCAGTGGAATAGGAAAATATAATTTTTCTAGTATGGCAGCTATGGTGATAAGTCTTATAGTATGCGTTATTGTAAGGGCAGTTTGTAATATTGGTTCATCAAAGATGAGCTATCTGTCATCTAAGACAGTAAAGAGAAATTTAAGACAGATGATATATGAAAAGCTTCTTCGTATGGGAGCATCATATAATGAGAAGGTTAAGACATCAGAACTTGTACAGGTTACAGTTGAAGGTGTAGACCAGCTTGAAACATATTTTGGAGCATATATGCCCCAGTTTTTTTATGCTATGCTTGCACCGCTTACATTATTTGTTTGCATATGCACTATAAATGTGGTTTCGGCAGTAGTTCTGCTTATATGCGTACCGCTTATACCAATATCAATTGCATTTGTGCAGACCTGGGCCAAGAAGCTTTTATCTAAATACTGGTCACAATATACAGCTCTTGGCGACACATTTTTGGAAAATCTTGAAGGGCTTACAACTTTAAAGATATATCAGGCAGATGATTATAAGAACATACAGATGAACAAGGAGTCAGAAAAGTTCAGAAAGATAACAATGAAAGTGCTTACAATGCAGCTTAATTCTATTACAATAATGGATTTTGTTGCATATGGAGGAGCAGCTCTTGGAATTATTCTTTCTGTGACGCAGTTTAGTGATGGTAATATTAATCTGGCAGGCTGTCTTCTGATTATACTTTTATCAGCGGATTTTTTTATTCCAATGCGACAGCTTGGCTCATTCTTTCATATAGCTATGAATGGAATGGCGGCAAGTGATAAGATATTTAATTTTCTTGCACTTGAGGAAGAGGATAAAGGAAGCAATGAGTTTCCGGCCAATGAAAATATAGAATTAAAAAATGTACATTTTTCGTATGAGAAAGACAGGGAAATTCTTAAAGGTGTTGATATGACATTTTCTGATAAGAGCTTTACAGCGATTGTCGGTGAGAGCGGCTGTGGTAAATCAACGCTTGCAGGAATACTTATGCACCGCAATAAGGGTTATATAGGAGATATCAGGATTGGAAGTGAGAAGCTTTCTGATATAAGCGAGGCTTCACTAATGCAAAATGTTACATATATAAGCCATCAGAGCTATCTGTTTAAAGGTACGATAAGGGATAACCTTATTGTTGCTTATCCGGAAGCGACAGATGAGCATATGTTAGATGTTCTTAAAAGAGTTAATCTATATGACTTTGTTATGTCTGAGGGCGGACTTGATATGAAGCTTAATGAACAGGCTTCTAATCTTTCGGGTGGACAAAGGCAAAGACTTGCACTTGCAAGGGCACTTATGCATGACAGAAATATATATATATTTGATGAGGCAACTTCTAACATTGATATGGAGAGCGAAGACGATATTATGAGAGAGGTGCTTAATCTTGCAAAGACTAAAACAGTGATTCTTATATCTCACAGACTTGCTAATGTAGTTAATGCAGACAATATATATGTGCTTGAAGCTGGCAGAGTTGCAGAGGCTGGAAAGCATAATGAGCTTTTAGCAAAAAATGGAGTATATTCAAGATTATGGAATGTACAGTATGAGCTTGAGAATTACGGTTTTAAAGATAATGTTGAAAAAAGAACATCAGGAAATGAGGCATAAATATGGGTAAGGTGGATAATAATAAGCATATTGTTAATAGTTCAGACGGAAAATCCGGACGTAGTGGATTAAATGTAATGTTAAGGCTTATAGGTCTTGTAAAACCGCTTGCCGGTTATATGGCGGTGGCAATTCTTATGGGACTTGCAGGACATTTATGTGCTTCTTTTATAACAATATTCGGTGGTTATGCAATACTCGATGTATCAGGGTATGATACAGGACTCACACTTGGTGTGATATTCGTGTGCGTAATTGTGTTCGCACTTGTAAGGGCAGGTTTCAGATATGCAGAACAGTCGTGTAATCATTTTATAGCATTTAAGTTACTTGCAATAATAAGAGATAAAGTATTCAGGGCATTAAGAAAGCTTTGTCCAGCCAGGCTTGAGGGCAGGGACAGAGGCGACCTTATATCTATAATAACTTCGGATATAGAGCTTCTTGAGGTATTCTACGCACATACAATATCACCTATTGCGATAGCTGTATTGTATACAATAATTATGTGTTGTTATATAGGCTCATTTCACTGGTCGCTGGCACTTATTGCACTTATAGCATATGCATGTGTAGGTGTTGTGATACCGCTTATTGCATCTAAGGCAAGCGGAGATGATGGTTTAAGATACAGAACTAAGTCGGGAGAACTCAGCAGCTTCGTGCTTGAAAGCCTAAGAGGTGCTTCTGAGACAATACAGTATGGCAATGGTGCTAAACGTCTTGAACTTATGAATGGCAGGACAGATGATTTATCAGAAGATGCAAGAAGAATGAAGAATGTGTCTGGTGTTAATACAGCGGTTACTAATGTGTGTATACTGGTATTTGACATAATTATGCTTCTTGCAGGTGTTAAGCTTTATTATGCCGGTATTATAGGCTTTGATGGTGTACTCCTTACTACTATTGCATTATTCTCATCATTTGGACCGGCAGTGGCGCTGGCGGCGTTAGGAAGTACATTGCAGAGTACATTTGCGGCAGGTAACAGAGTTCTTGATATATTAGATGAAGAACCGGTTATAGAGGAACTTACGGGTAATAAAGAAATTGAATTTGAAGGTATTAATGCGGAAGATGTTACATTTGCCTATGGAGAAGAAACTATACTTGATAATTTCAGTATTGATATTAAGAAGGGTGAAATAACTGGAATAATAGGAAAGAGCGGAAGCGGAAAGTCAACGCTTCTTAAGCTGTTTATGCGTTTCTGGGATACAGATAAAGGAAGAATAAGTATTTCAGGCAGTGATATTAAGAATATTAACACTTCTAACTTAAGGGATATGGAAGGTTTTATGACACAGGATACACATCTGTTTCACGACAGCATAAAGAACAATATAAGAATTGCAAAGCTTGATGCGACAGATGAAGAAATTGTGAATGCCTGCAAGAAAGCTTCCATACACGATTTTATACAGTCGCTTCCACAGGGCTATGATACACCTGTAGGAGAATTGGGAGATACACTTTCGGGAGGAGAGAAACAGCGTATAGGACTTGCGAGGGTATTTCTTCATAATGCACCTTTAATACTCTTAGATGAGCCTACAAGCAATCTTGACAGTCTTAACGAGGCGGTTATCCTTAAATCGCTTAATGAGGAAAGACAGAATAAGACGGTTGTGCTGGTGTCACACAGACAGTCAACTATGAGAATTACGGATAAGATATATTCCGTAGAGAATGGGCGAATGAGTTAATAATTATGAAAAAGACAGATATTAATAAAAAGAGAGAAAAAGAGAAGCAGATGGTTTCTTATATGATAGCGTTATATTGTAAGAAAAATCATCATAATAAATATAATAAGGGCAGTATCAATAAAAATGGCTTGTGTGCTGAGTGTCAGGAGCTTGCTGAGTATGCAGGATTAAGAAGTGATAAATGCCCATTTATGGAAACTAAGACATTCTGTGCTAACTGCAAGGTACATTGCTATAATCAGGAGATGAGGGGAAAGATAAAAGCAGTAATGAGATTTTCAGGACCGAGAATGATGTTTCATCATCCGGTTGCGGCTATTCATCACATTGTTTCAACAATGCGTGAGAAGAAAAGGCTAAGAAAGGAAAGTGAATATTAAATATGAGAATTGAGGCGGTATATGGGGTGTTAATTCCTTTATTGGGAACAACACTAGGAGCAGCTTGTGTGTTTTTTATGAGGAAGAATATGAAAGATGGGATACAAAGAAGCCTTACAGGCTTTGCATCCGGAGTTATGGTTGCAGCTTCTGTATGGAGTCTGCTTATTCCGTCAATTGAACAGTCAGAAAGTATGGGAAGATTTGCGTTCGTGCCGGCACTTGTCGGTTTATGGGCTGGTATGCTGTTCTTGCTGCTGCTTGATAATATAACGCCTCATCTGCATATTAATAGTGAGGTTTCGGAAGGACCAAGAACTAATCTAAAAAAAACGACTATGCTTGTCCTTGCAGTGACAATTCATAATATACCTGAGGGGATGGCAGTTGGTGTTGTGTATGCGGGCTTTCTGCTTGGCAATTCAGGAATTACAGCAATGGCGGCACTTGTGCTGTCGGTTGGAATAGCAATTCAGAATTTCCCAGAGGGAGCTATTATATCAATGCCGCTAAGAGCTAACGGGCTTGGCAGGGGAAAGTCATTTCTGTATGGATTTCTGTCAGGCGTGGTTGAACCTGTAGCTGCATTCGTAACGATACTGGCAGCAGGAATAATTACACCTGCAATGCCATATCTTTTAAGCTTTGCGGCTGGAGCTATGATATATGTTGTAGTAGAAGAACTTATTCCGGAGATGTCACAGGGGAGGCATTCTAATATTGGAGTAATTGCATTTGCGATAGGTTTTGGAATAATGATGATGTTAGATGTGGCATTAGGATAAATGTGTATTAGGAACTTGTAAATGTTACTAAAATGTGGTTTACTTATAAGGATATGATATTGATAGGCTTATGCGTACTGAGAAAGGTATGGTTATTAGATGAGAGTTGGATTAGGTTATGATGTTCATAAGTTAGTTGAAGATAGAAAACTTATAATCGGTGGAGTAGAGATTCCTTATGAGAAAGGATTATTAGGTCATTCAGATGCAGATGTATTATTACACGCAATTATGGATGCACTTTTAGGTGCCGCGGCACTTGGAGATATAGGAAAGCATTTTCCAGATACAGATGATGCTTACAAGGGCATATCAAGCATTAAGCTTTTAGAGGAAGTTGGTGTGCTTCTTGATAAGAATAATTATATAATCGAGAATATAGATGCTACAATTATTGCACAGAAGCCTAAAATGCGTCCTTATATAGATACAATGAGAGAGAATATTGCAAAGGCATTAAAGATTGATGTCAACTGTGTTAATGTAAAGGCGACAACAGAAGAAGGTCTTGGCTTTACAGGAACAGGTGAGGGCATATCCTCACAGGCTATATGCAGTCTTGTGTCAGTGTCTAATTATATATATGGTGATTCGGATATGACTAACTGTTGCAGCGGCTGTAATGGATGTGCTGCAAGAAGAACACAGGAGTAAGTCTGGTCACAGGATTACAATTGAGTAATTATTAGGAATTCAGCATATCTGATTGTGATTAAATATCATATAATAGATTAAGATTAATTAGTTAGGAAGTTATCAGATATGAAATATTTAGATTTTATAAAGCAGGAAATGGCTGTCATTATGGATAGGGATCCTGCGATTAAAAGTAAAATGGAAGTGTTCCTTTATCCAAGCTTCTGGGCATTATTAAAGTACAGAAAAGCCCATAAGCTTTATAAGAAAGGGCATTTCTACAGAGCAAGAAAGCTGTCACAAAGAACAGCAAGAAAGACAGGAATAGAAATCCACCCAGGTGCAACTATTGGCGAAGGGTTATTTATTGACCACGGACATGGTGTTGTCATCGGTGAAACTGCTATTATAGGAGATAATGTAACACTCTATCAGGGAGTTACGCTTGGTGGAACAGGCAAAGAGCAGGGCAAACGTCATCCGACACTTGGAAGCAACATAATGGTTGGTGCAGGTGCTAAGGTATTAGGTTCTGTGACTATAGGCGATAATTGTAAGATAGGTGCAGGTTCAGTAGTATTAAAAAATGTGCCACCTAACTCAACAGTTGTAGGTGTCCCTGGCAGAGTTGTTATGAGAGGTGATGTAAGAGTGCTTGAAGATCTTGACCAGATACATCTTCCAGACCCGGTTATGAGCGATATAGAATATCTTAAGGAGCAGAATAAGAAGCTTAAGAAACGTATCGCACATCTTGAAAATCTTGTTAATGAGCCAAGAAATATAGAAGAATAGAAGATTAATTTTACCGACATAAAGAAAGGATCAAAGTTATTATGAAGATTTATAATACACTTTCAAGAAGTAAAGAAGAATTCGTGCCATTAGAAGAAGGCAAAGTTAAAATGTATGTATGCGGACCAACAGTGTATAACCTTATACATATTGGTAATGCAAGACCTATGATAGTGTTTGATACAGTAAGGAGATATCTTGAGTACAAGGGATATGATGTTAATTATGTATCTAACTTTACAGATGTGGATGATAAGATTATTAAGAAGGCTATAGAAGAAGGAGTTACAGCAGAAGAAATCTCTAAGCGTTATATTAAGGAATGTAAAAAGGATATGGCTGGAATGAATATTAAGCCAGCAACAACACATCCTCTTGCTACACAGGAAATTGACGGTATGATTGATATGATAAAGACACTTATCGATAAAGGTTATGCCTATGAGAAGAATGGTACTGTATATTACAGAACAAGACGTTTTGAGGGTTATGGAAAGCTTTCTAAGAAGAATATAGATGATTTAGAGGCTGGACATAGAGATGATGCACACAAGCTTAAGGTATCAGGTGAAGATGAGAAGGAAGATCCACTTGATTTCGTATTATGGAAGCCAAAGAAGGACGGAGAGCCTTATTGGGAGTCACCTTGGAGTGAAGGACGTCCGGGCTGGCATATAGAGTGTTCTGTAATGTCTAAGAAGTATCTTGCAGATGAGATAGATATTCACGCAGGCGGTGAGGATTTAATATTCCCGCATCACGAGAATGAAATTGCACAGTCAGAAGCTGCTAACGGAGTTCCGTTTGCCAAGTACTGGATGCACAATGCATTCCTTAATATTGATAATAAGAAAATGTCTAAGTCATTAGGTAATTTCTTTACAGTAAGAGATATTTCAAAGGAATATGATTTACAGGTATTAAGATTTTTTATGCTTTCAGCACATTACAGGAATCCTATTAATTTCAGCCATGACCTTATGGAGGCAGCCAAGAACGGTCTTGACAGAATAATCACAGCAGTTACTAATCTTACACATCTTGAAAAGAGTGCTAAAGATAGTGCTATGACAGAAGATGAGAAGAAGGTAATAGATTCAACTAAAGACATTTATGGTAAATTTGAAGCTGCTATGGATGACGACTTTAATACAGCTGATGCAATATCAGCAGTATTTGAATTAGTTAAGCTTGCTAATTCTAATTCATCAGAGGACAATACTAAGGAATATATAACAGCACTAAAGGAAAGTATTGTTACACTTGCGGATATATTAGGACTTAAGGTTATTAAGGAAGAAGAACTTCTTGATGAAGATATAGAAGCACTTATCGCAGAAAGACAGCAGGCAAGAAAAGATAAGAATTTTGCAAGAGCTGACGAGATAAGAGATGAACTTACGGCTAAGGGAATTATTCTTGAGGATACAAGAGAAGGTGTCAGATGGAAGAGAGCATAAAAGATAACCTGACAAGTGACATATGGGATGTACTTGGACTAAAAAGTGTAAGTCCAAGACAGCTTTCCCCACTTGTTCTTGCGTATATAGGTGACAGTATATTTGACTTAGTAGTAAAGACTAAGATAGTTACTGCTGGCAATACACAGGTTAATAAGATGAACAGGGCTGCAAGCAGTATTGTCAAGGCTGAGTCACAGTCTAAGATGATAGGTTATCTTGAAGATAAGCTTACTGAGGAAGAAGGAAGTGTATACAAGAGAGGCAGAAATGCCAAATCCTACACATCAGCCAAGAATGCTTCCATAAGTGATTATAGAAGGGCGACAGGCTTTGAGGCACTTATGGGTTATCTGTATTTGTCAGGACAGTATGAAAGAATGTGCGAGCTTATTAAAGATGCACTTGACTGGCTTGAAAATGATAATAAACAGGCATAAAAGAAAGGTTAGAATTCATAAATATGAGATATAAGGAATTAACATTTGAGGGGCGTAATGCAGTCATTGAGGCATTTCGTTCTGGAAAGACAATTGATAAGCTGTTTATTCTTGATGGTTGTCAGGACGGTCCTATAAAGAGTATTGTAAGAGAAGCTAAGAAGACTTCAACAATAATTAACTATGTGGACAAGGAAAGACTTGACAGACTTGCCAATACAGGACACCATCAGGGCGTTGTTGCAATAGGTGCAGCTTACGAATATGCAGAAGTTGAAGATATATTAGAAGCTGCAAGAAGCAAGGGCGAAGCACCATTTATATTTGTTCTTGATGAGATTGAAGATCCACATAATCTTGGTGCAATAATAAGAACAGCTAATCTTGCAGGAGCACATGGTGTTATTATCCCTAAGAGAAGAGCTGTAGGGCTTACAGCGACAGTAGCCAAGACATCAGCAGGTGCAATTAATTATACACCAGTAGCCAAGGTTACTAATATAGCTAACACTATTGAGGCATTAAAGAAAGAGGGCTTGTGGTTCGTATGTGCAGATATGGGCGGCGAAACTATGTATAACCTTGATTTAAAAGGACCGATAGGCCTTGTTATAGGCAATGAAGGCAATGGCGTAAGCCGTCTTGTAAAAGAGAAATGTGATTTTGTTGCCTCAATTCCTATGAAGGGAGATATAGACTCTCTTAATGCTTCGGTTGCGGCAGGAGTTATGGCGTTTGAAATAGTAAGGCAGAGAATGGTATGAAGCATTATGAGTTGTACAAAGATGAAGAACTTGTAAGTATGTATCGTGACGGAGATGCAAGAGCTGTGGACGAGATTATGGAAAGATATAAGAATCTTGTTAGAAAAAAAGCGAATGCTATGTATATAGTCGGCGGGGATAAAGACGACCTTATACAGGAGGGAATGATAGGACTTTATAAGGCAGTCACAACATATGATGAGCTAAAGGCAGCTTCGTTTGCTACATTTGCCTCACTATGTATTAACGGACAGCTTATGAATGCAGTAAAAGCTTCTAATGCCAAGAAAAATACCCCTCTTAATTCCTATGTATCATTTGATACGCCAGCGAACAAATCAGACGATGAGTCAGATATGAAGCTTGTGGATACATTAGTACACGACAGTGAACAAAATCCAGAAGCACTATACATTGACAGGGAAGTAACAGACAATCTGGAAGAAAAAGCCTTCGAGTCATTGAGCCCGTTCGAGAAACAGGTAGTAACACTCCTTATGGAAGGCAACGACTATATAAAAATAGCCGACCAGCTAGGCAAGACACCCAAATCAATAGACAACGCAATACAGCGTTCAAGAAACAAGATAAAAATAATTGTAGATTAGCTATAAATATACTTGATTAATCATTACAAAAATGATATAAATAAAATTGCTGTAAAATACAGCAGTTATGCTATTGTAGCTCAGTGGCAGAGCACTTCATTGGTAATGAAGAGGTCGGGGGTCCAATTCCCCTCAATAGCTTGCGCGAGTAACGAGTACAATACCACCGTCACATAATTCACAAATGTGACACTGTACAAGCGTCCGTTCGCCACCCCTCAACATTCACATATCTCCAATTCCATGTGTCACTACGTATTAGACGAGTACCGCGACAACAGAAATAGCAAAGCTATTACTGTTGCAATTAACCAAATCTATGCACACGCTTTTAGCCGTGTGCGTAGGCTGTTTGAATATCTAAATCAAGTATATGCTTTAAGCCGCACGCAGACAGTCAAATTAAGTAAAATCACCTAACCACCACCGCCTGATAATAATACTTCTGATAATAAGTAACAAATTCCTCCATTGACCTCTCCACAATCCCATAAGTCGGGTCAGCTAATGTCACGACCCCTCTGTCAATATCATATCCGGAAAGTGCTGCACAATGCTCATTGCGAGGCCATGTAAATACAGTCCCATCATCAAGTGTTACATCATTATACTTAACATCGGGGTCATTATAATTATAGCTTGTCCATACAATAACAGGATGTCCAAGTGACAATTCGGTAAACAGATCCTCAACCGGTGAGTAACTCATTATGTATGCTGAATAAGACGAATTCTGGCTCTTTAAAAATGAGTTGGCGGCATTAGCAATAGCAGGAGCGAAACAGCCGCTGCCTGTTGTCTTCCACGGAGAACCCCAGAAATATTCAACGAAACACCCTTGCGTTACAGTGTCACGCATATCAAGATAATTTCTTGCAAGAGTTTCTTTATCAATGCCATAGCCAAGATAATTAAGCACCTCTGTCAATGATGTTATCTCACAGCCTGTTGGAAGTTCAGGATACTGGCTCACAAAAGGAATATCAAGGCTGAAAGAATTAGGATATTCGTAATTCTCTGCAGCTCTTGTAGTGTGTTCAAGTATTGCTGATTTAATTCTTTCCGGGTCAACAGAAAGAGTTTCAAGTGTGCTGTCAACATTTAACACAACAGTGTTGTCGTCCTCCTTTTGTTTGTGGTTATCACGGTAATATATGCCAATAACCAGACACAGGGCAGTAATAGATATAAGAAGTATAAAGGTTGTTAATATATTTTTTCGTTTCTTGTTATTTTTTTTGTTCTTTTTGTTCTTAGCGGCTTTATTGTTACCTGCCATATATAAAATCCTTTTCCTTTATTAATAATTAATGTTAATTTCTTAATATATGTAGTTCCTTGGTGGTTTTATATCCGATTGTCATCATATAATGCACACCACGCACTGAGCACGTTAAGACAGTCTTTATTAAGCGTGTAGTCCGTTCGTGATACAGCTTTCTCGCAGTTGTTGATTGACAATCTTAAATATGAGGTCTGTCCAGTTACAGCAAGAATATGAAGCTGGACAAACATAGCTGCAAGAAGCACACATACACTTCCGTTCTCCTGAATTAGAGGAAGTAAATCAACTATAGTACTTAGTGCCTAAAGGACATTTTGTTAAAAATAATAACCATTCTTTTAATTCTTCAATTTCACCATTGTTAAGAATTTGTTCAAATGAAGATGGAGAAAAATATTTGTTATTACGATTACGCATTAGCCACCTCCGTATACAATTATGATAATAGGTAATTGTGAAACTCAGTATTACACTTGTAAATATGTGAAAAATCAACAAAATCAACAAAGACACGCTTTTGCTACTTGTCGCTCGCAACGGTACTAAGTGACTACAATACAGTCGCTAAGTGCCGGCGGCTCCAAAATGTCTTCTTATGATTTGTTAATTTTTCACTATGCAGCCGTCTATATAACCGAGTTTCGCAAACGCCTACAATTATGATAATTATATATAAAAATGCCTTAAAGCTCAATCGTAAAACAGCAATCATTCTAATTTATGGTGTGACTAATTATAATTTGATATGCAGAATACATATGAAGTTCAAGAACATATTATTATAATGAACTTGCTTGTTTTTCAGAATAATTAAACTACTTTTGTAAACTTCTTTCATAAACCCATTGATTGAAACTGCCAACTTGTGTTATTATATCAGTTGTGGTTTTCTGTTTACAGGCCACTAATGTTATATGCTATATTAGGAACTAGCAGAATGGAGGAAGCTATGGTAAAAGCTATTGTTGGTGCGAACTGGGGAGATGAAGGTAAAGGTAAGATTACAGATATGCTTGCCGAAGAATCTGATATCGTTGTAAGATTCCAGGGAGGAAGTAACGCTGGACATACAATCATCAATGATTATGGTAAGTTTGCATTACATCTCCTGCCATCAGGAGTATTTTATAATCATATTACAAGTGTAATCGGTAATGGTGTTGCATTAAATATTCCATACCTTGTAAAGGAACTTAAAAGTCTTACAGACAGGAATGTTCCAATGCCTAAGATTCTTGTATCAGACAGAGCACAGATTATGATGCCATATCATATAGATTTTGATACATATGAAGAAGCCAGACTTGCAGGTAAGTCATTTGGTTCAACTAAGTCAGGAATTGCTCCATTCTATTCAGATAAATATGCTAAGATTGGTTTTCAGGTAAGTGAATTATTTGGAGATGAGAATACCCTTAAAGAGAAGATTGCCAATGTATGTACATTAAAGAATGTAATGCTTGAACATCTTTATCATCAGCCACTTCTTAATGAAGAAGATATATTTAATACACTTATGGAATACAAAGAGATGGTTAAGCCATATGTATGTGATACATCAGCTTATCTTCATCAGGCACTTAAGGAAGGCAAGAAGATTCTTCTTGAAGGTCAGTTAGGTTCACTTAAAGACCCAGACCACGGAATATATCCAATGGTTACATCTTCATCAACACTTGCTCCTTATGGTGCTATTGGTGCTGGTATTCCAGCAGCTTCAATTACAGATGTTGTAACAGTTGTTAAGGCATACTCATCAGCAGTAGGTGCTGGTGCATTTGTAAGTGAGATATTCGGAGAGGAAGCTGACGAGTTAAGAAAGCGCGGTGGTGACGGCGGCGAGTTCGGTGCTACAACAGGACGTCCAAGAAGAATGGGCTGGTTCGATGCAGTTGCTACACGTTATGGTGTGCGTATGCAGGGAACAACAGAAGTTGCTCTTACAGTAGTTGATGTACTTGGATATCTTGATGAAATTCCTATGTGTGTAGGCTATGAGATAGATGGAAAGGTTACTAAGGACTTCCCAACTACTTCAGAGCTTGAGAAGGCTAAGCCAGTATTAAAGACACTTCCAGGCTGGAAATGCGATATAAGAGGAATTAAGAATTACGAAGATCTTCCAAAGGAATGCCGTGATTATGTAGAAGCTATCGAGAAAGAGATAGAAGCACCTATAACAATGGTATCGAATGGACCAGGAAGACACGAGATTATTCACAGAGTAAGCTCATACAGCAAATAATTAATAATAACAATAATGCCGTATCTGTAGTCATTAAGATTATCAGATACGGCAAATTTGCGTTAAATAGATTGGTTATATATAATTAATGGTTTCGTCCGGACAGATATTTGTACATAAGCATCATAGCGTAGGCTACGATGGGAAGAACAATATCTGTAAAGATAAGACCTTTGAATAAAGTATGTGCTGTTTCATTATCAATAAATGCTGTGATTAAGGTTGTAAGCAGTAATATGCCCCACGCTATAACTATTATAAGTGCGGCGGCTTTTTTGAATTTTTTCATAAATTATCCTCATTTCTAATGGATTTAATAATATAGAAATGTTATCATATTTTTATTATATATAAAAGGGATATAATTATTAACTATATATAGTTATGTATAAAGAAATATAATTATATGAGTGCTGTGATTATCAGGCGGCTCATAGATGTGAGAGAAAGGTATTAACAGAGGTAGTGATTATGACAAAGAATGTATTGGATTATTTGTATACATCTAAAGAAAAGTTTCCATTAAAGACGGCAGTGGCTGATAATGTATCATCAATGACATATACAGAACTTGTAGATAATGCGACAACAATAGCTGTTGCACTTCTTAAGTACACAGGAGCAAGAAAGGCAGTTCCTATATATATGGATAAAAGCTGTGTTACACTTGCGGCATTTATGGGTGTAGTAATGACAGGCAATTTTTATGTGCTTTTAGAGCCAGCACATCCGGCAGAGAGAATTCACAGCATACTTGATACTCTTCAGGCGGATATTATTGTTACTAACAGAAAGAATGAGAAGAAGGCTGCAAAGCTCGAGTTTACAGGCAATATTGTATACATTGAAGACCTGCTTGAAGCACAGGTTACAGATGAGGACAGAAAGAAGCTTTCGGATATTAAGGCAAATGCTCTTGATATAGATCCATTATATGCAATATTTACATCAGGTTCTACAGGAGTACCTAAGGGAGTTGTTGTAAACCACCGTTCGGTTATAGATTTTATAGAATGTTTTACAGATATATTTGGAATAACAGACAAGGATGTAATTGGTAATCAGGCACCATTTGACTTTGATGTATCAGTTAAGGATATATATTCAAGCTTAAAATGCGGAGCAACACTCCAGATTATACCAAAGAGTATGTTCTCATTCCCGACAAGGCTCTTAGACTACCTTGATGATAACAATGTTACAACTCTTATATGGGCTGTATCAGCGTTATGTATAATAACTACACTTAAGGGCTTTGATTATAAAGTGCCAAAGGCAATTAATAAAGTTATATTCTCAGGTGAGGTAATGCCTATAAAGCACCTTAATATATGGAGAGAATATTATAAGGATGCGTTATTTGCCAACGTATATGGTCCTACAGAGATTACCTGCAATTGCACATATTATATTATAGACAGGGAATTTGCCATTGATGATGTCCTTCCAATGGGCAAGGCATTTCCTAATGAGAGAGTATTCTTATTAGATGAGAATGATAAACTTATTAAGAACAGTGAAGCTGATAAGACAGGCGAGATATGTGTATCAGGAACAGCGGTTACAATGGGTTACTTTAACAATAAAGAAAAGACAGACAGTGCATTTGTCCAGAACCCGCTTAATGGCAGTTATAATGAAATTATATATAGAACTGGTGATTTGGGATATTATAATGATAATAAGGAAATGTGTTTCTCGTCAAGAAAGGACTTCCAGATAAAGCACAATGGACACAGAATTGAATTAGGAGAGCTTGATATGGCTATTAATTCAATGGATAACATACAGAGAGCCTGCTGTATATACCAGCAGGAGGAGAATAAGATATACGCTTTTTATGAGGGGGAGCAGGATAATAAGTCACTCACTCATTATCTTTTATCCAAACTTCCTAAATTTATGATTCCGGAGGTTATGATTAACGTAAAGTCAATGCCTCTTACTAAAAATGGAAAGATAGACAGAAAAGCTTTAATGGAGGAATATAATGCTTAGTACAGAAAAAATTATTGAGATAGCGGACCAACATTCAACACCATTGTATATATTAGATAAAGAAGCACTTGAAAATAGAATTAATGAGATAAAGGCTATATTAGGAGAAGGGGTTACACTCTGCTATGCTATGAAAGCTAATCCATTTTTTGTAGATGCATTTAAACATCTTAATACTAAGTATGAGGTGTGTTCACCGGGAGAATTTGCAATATGCGAGCGAGAGAAGGTCAATATGAAAGATATTGTATTATCCGGTGTTAATAAGGAGAAAGCTGATATATGCCACGTTTTAAATGATTGCGGCGGAGTTGGTGTTTATACAGTAGAGTCAAAGGAACAGTATAGCCTTTTATCAGAATGTGCAAGGGAAGCTGAAGTTACAATAGATGTGCTTTTAAGAGTAACAAGCGGCAACCAGTTCGGACTTGATGAGGAAGATATTAAGGATATTGTTAAGAACAGGGAGAAATATCCAGAACTTAATATTCGTGGTGTACAGTGTTATACAGGTACACAGAAGAAAAAGTTCGATATTATAAAGTCAGAAATAGAGTGGCTTGACGGACTTTGCGACAGCCTTTATGCAGATTATGGCTTTAAAGCAGAAGAATTAGAGTATGGTCCGGGACTTCCGGTATCATATTTTGGCGATGCGGCATATGATAATAAGTATGATATGTTAAAGGAGCTTGCAGCTTTACTTGAAAATTACAAGGCAAAGTACAGCATAACACTTGAAATGGGCAGATATCTTGTAGCTGAGTGTGGTATATATGTAACAGGAATTGCCGATATTAAGAAGAACAAGGGACAGCAGTATGTAATAGTTGATGGCGGCATTAACCATGTTAATTATTATGGACAGGCTATGGCTATGAAGATACCGGCATATTCATATGTAAAAGCAGATGGAACAGTAGTTAAGGATAGAAATGTAATGTCAAAGCTTAACGGAACAGATGATGAGAAATGGACAATATGTGGTTCACTCTGTACAGTTGCAGATCTCATTGTTAAGAATCTTCCAATTGGCACACCGGAATGTAATGACAAGATAATATTTTACAATATCGGAGCATATTCAATAACAGAGGGTATATATCTTTTCTTAAGCAGGAAGATGCCTGTTATAACAGCCTGCAATAAAGACGGAAGCGTGGAAGTGTACAGAGATGTAATATGTTCAGACAGAATTAATTCAAGACAGAATTTATTGAGTTAAATTTACTGGATTAAATATGGCTGATACGAAATAATCTGTATGGGATATTGCAGCTTATACAATATATGATAATAATTTATATAAAATATGCTTGACTTAATATATACATATGTTATATTTTGTATCTGATAGGATTCCTGTTTTTAGTGAGGGCAGAGTGCTTAATTGTAGCTGCCTTATATTATAATGGAATTATTTTAGATGGTGGAAGTTAACAATTTAACTATTCATGACGATATTTTTATTAAGAAAGGCTAGGTTTTTTATAATGGATCAGTTATTGGATATTTTGACAGAGGTTAATTCAGATGTGGATTACGAAACATGCGATACACTCGTAGATGATGGAATTTTAGATTCTTTTGATATTGTATCAATTGTAGGTGAATTAAATGACACATTTGATATCAATATTACTCCTGTTGATATTGTACCTGAGAATTTTAATTCAGCAGAAGCTATGTGGGATATGATTCAGCGTCTTTCTGAGTAATTAACATAATATATGGCTGTTCTTAGAGCGTGGTACGTTTAAGGATAGTCATTAATAAGTTAATTGAAGTTAGTATGTATGTAAGGCACGGAGGCCGAAGTCAGCAGACAAGGAGGAATGGTTATGGCAACAATTTCAGCTTATACTTCCAGTTCAATTTCAACATTGTTTTCTGGTCTTAATTCAAGCAGCAGTAATAACAGCTTTGGAATTGGAAGTCTTGATCTTAGTACTTACAATTCAATTAAGACAGGTGCTTACAAGCAGTTATTAAAGTCTTATTATGCTAAGAATCCTGTTTCATCAAACAGCGGTTCATCTAAGACAGATAACAGCAGTGCAACAACAATTTCATCACAGAAGATTAATGCGACTAAGACTAAGGATGCTTCAAAGGCAGTTGTTAATGATGCAACTGATTTAAGAAAGACATCTTTATGGCAGAAGAAGTCTGTTACTAATGAAGATGGAACAACAGAGAATAAGTATGACGCAGATGCAATCTATAAGGCTGTATCAGCATTTGTCAAAGATTATAATTCTATGATTGATGCGACAGGTGACTCTTCTGATACAAGTGTATTAAGAACAGCATCTAATATGGTTAATACAACCAAAGCTAATTCCAAGGTATTAAAGGAACTTGGAATAAGCGTTGACAGCAATAACAAGCTCGTTATTGACAAAGACACATTTATGGCAGCGGATATGTCAGTTGCTAAGTCGGCATTTGCTGGTGCAGGCTCATTTGGACAGTCTGTTGCTAACAGTGCAGCATCTATATACAGTAGTTCGGCTACTACATTAGCTAAGTTACAGACACAGAACCTTTATGGCTCTGATGGCAGCTACAGCTATGTTTCAGCTTCTGTATATAATCAGTTTACTTAAAAGAGAGGTTAAATATAATGGCATTATTAGATACATGGAGAAATCTTGCTTACCAGACAGAGATGGATAATAAGACAGCTAACGAATTCTGGGGAAGCTATTTTACACAGGAAAAGGCTATATATGAGCAGATTCTTGCAGATCCGGATACAGTAGTTAAAGGAACTGTTAAAGAACTTGCTGATAAGTATGGAGTGGAAGTGCTTCTTATGACAGGATTTCTTGATGGAATCAATGACAGTCTTAAAACTCCTAATCCAATTGAGACAATGGAAGAGGATACAGAAGTAAGTCTTGATTATGACAAAGAAAAACTTTACTACAATATGGTTGCTTGTAAGGCAGATTGGTTATATGAGCTTCCACAGTGGGATAACCTTCTTGATGAAGCTACAAGAAAAGATTTATACAAGAAGCAGAAGTTATCAGGAACTATCGTTAAGGGCAAGAAGATTGGACGTAATGATCTATGTCCTTGCGGAAGCGGTAAGAAGTACAAACAGTGCTGTGGAAAGAACGCTTAATTGGTAATAAACAGTTTGTCGGTTAACCTGCAGGTAGTCTTAAGACTACCCGCAGGTCTTTTGAATTTATGCGAATTGGAGATAATATGGAAGCATATACAGGATTTGCCTATGTCTATGATGAGTATATGGACAATATACCATATGACGAATGGGAAGAGTATTTAGTAGAATTATTAAAAGAGAATGGTATAGACAAAGATAATACAGTTATAGACCTTGGCTGTGGTACAGGCACAGTGACAAGAATGTTGGATAAAGAGGGGTATAACTGCATAGGAGTAGATTTATCTGAGGATATGCTTTCTATAGCAAGTGACAAGACATATGACAGCGGACAGCAGATAATATACAGTTGTCAGGATATGAGGGATTTCGAAGTTCCATATGAGACAGATGCATTTATAAGTATTGGTGACTCAATGAATTATATAACAGCTAATGATGATTTGTGTGATGTGTTTAAATGTGTAAAGAAAGGCCTGAAACAGGGAGGAGTATTTATATTTGATTTAAAGACAATACATTTTTTTAAGGATATATTAGCTGATAATACATATGCTGAGAATAGGGAAGATTCAGCGTTTATATGGGACAATTATTATGATGAGGAAAGTTCTAATAATGAGTATGAGCTTGCCGTATTCGTAAGAAATGAAGATGGAACATTTGACAGATTTGAGGAAGAACACTACCAGCATGGTTTTACTTTGGGAGAAGTAGCTGATGCTGTAAAAAAAGCGGGACTTAAAATCAGGAATGTATATGATGCATTTTCACATAATGCACCTGATGATAATTCCGAAAGGCTGTATTATATAATAGAAAAATAGCTGCGTGCCATTATGCACGCATATAAGCAATAAAGTATTATATAACAAAAGTAATAATGAGTTATGTAATACGCAGATAGTGAATCGTGCACTGAAATATGCACAGGAAAGAGGAATGTTATGAAAGACTATATAGTAAGAGCAACAGCCGCTAATGGACAGGTAAGAGCATTTGCGGCTACTACAAGAGGTGTTGTTGAAACAGCAAGAAAAGATCATAATACAAGCCCTATAGCAACTGTGGCACTTGGAAGACTTCTTACGGGTGCAGCTATGATGGGAATAATGATGAAGAATGATTCAGATATACTTACTGTCCAGATTAAGGGAAATGGACCAATTGGTGCGATGACAGTAACAGCAGAGCCTAATGGACATGTAAAGGGCTTTGTTGCCAATCCGGAGGTTATGCTTCCATTAAAGAATGGACATATGGATATAGCCGGTGCAGTTGGTATCGGTGTTTTAAGTGTAATTAAGGATATTGGCTTAAGAGAGCCTTATGTTGGAGATACTATTCTTATAACAAGTGAGATAGCTGATGACCTGACATACTATTTTGCAACAAGTGAGCAGGTTCCATCATCAGTAGGACTTGGTGTTCTTATGAATAAGGACAACACAGTAAGAGAAGCTGGCGGATTTATTATACAGCTTATGCCTAATGCAACAGATGAGTTTATAGACAAGCTTGAAAAGAGAATTAAAGAGATTAAGTCGGTTACTAATATGCTTGATGAGGGTATGACACCAGAGGATATATTAGAGCATATATTAGGAGATATGGATTTACAGATACTTGATACAGTTCCTACAGAATTCTACTGCAACTGCTCTAAGGAAAGAGTAAGTGCGGCTGTAATAAGTGTTGGTAAAGAGGAGCTTCAGAAGATGATAGATGAGGGTGAACCAATAGAGGTAAACTGCCATTTCTGTAACAGCCACTACAAATTCAGCGTTGATGAGTTAAAGGATATGCTTATTAAAGCAAGATAATGAATATAAATCAGCTATTTCTTGAATTTATTATATAATTGCTGTATTATTAATTTAATATGGATTGATTAAGCAGGAACTGTTTAGGAGGAACTTACTAATGGATAACGAGACTGTTTCAAAGAATTTTATTGAACAGATTATTGATAAGGATATTGAGGAGGGACATTGCCAGAAGGTAGTCACAAGATTCCCACCAGAACCTAATGGATATCTTCATATAGGACATGCCAAATCAATATTACTTAATTATGGACTGGCCAAGGAATATAATGGTCAGTTTAATATGAGATTTGATGATACTAACCCAACAAAGGAAAAGGTTGAGTTCGTAGACTCTATTAAGAAGGATGTTGAATGGCTTGGTGCTAAATGGAATGGAGATGTTCTTTTTGCATCTAATTATTTTCCACAGATGTATGAAGCTGCTATCAGACTTATCAAGAAGGGAAAGGCTTATGTAGATGACCTTTCAGCAGAGGAGATAAGACAGTATAGAGGAACACTTACAGAGCCGGGCAAGGAAAGTCCTTACAGAGAGCGTTCTGTAGAGGAAAATCTCAAGCTTTTTGAAGAGATGAAGGAAGGTAAGTATGAAGACGGAGAGAAAGTATTAAGAGCTAAGATTGATATGGCTTCTCCTAATATCAATATGAGAGATCCTATTATATACAGGGTTGCACATATGACACACCACAGAACAGGTGATGAGTGGTGCATATATCCTATGTATGACTTTGCACATCCTATTGAGGATGCTGTTGAGGGAATAACACACTCTATATGTACACTTGAGTTTGAAGACCACAGACCATTATATGACTGGGTTATTATTGAGACAGGATATAAGACATCACCAGAGGAAAATCCTAAGCAGATTGAGTTTGCCAAGTTATATCTTACTAATGTAGTAACAGGTAAAAGATATATTAAGAAGCTTGTAGAAGATGGTGTTGTAGATGGCTGGGACGACCCAAGGCTTGTATCTATAGCTGCTTTAAGAAGAAGAGGTTTTACACCAGAATCTATAAAGATGTTCGTGGATCTTGTAGGTGTTACTAAGGCACAGGGTTCAGTTGAATATCCTATGCTTGAATACTGCATAAGAGAAGACTTAAAGCTTAAGGTTAAGAGAATGATGGCTATTCTTGATCCTGTTAAACTTGTTATTGACAATTATCCAGAAGATCAGGTTGAATATATGGACGTTGCCAATAATCAGGAAAATCCAGAAATGGGAACAAGAAAAGTACCATTTACTAAAGAATTATACATTGAAAGGGAAGATTTTATGGAAGAACCTCCAAAGAAGTATTTCAGAATGTTCCCAGGCAATGAAGTAAGACTTATGAATGCTTATTATGTAACATGCACAGGCGTTGATAAAGATGAGAATGGCAATATTAATTGTATTCATTGTACTTACGATCCAGAGACAAAGGGCGGCAATTTTGCTGGAAGAAAAGTTAAAGGAACTATACACTGGGTATCAGCATCAAGGGGAATAAATGCTGAGGTAAGATTGTATGATAATATTGTAGACGAAGAAAAGGGTGTATACAATGAAGATGGTTCTATGAACATTAATCCTAATTCACTTACAATTCTTAAGAACTGTGTATTAGAGCCAGAGCTTGCTAATGCCAGGCCAGAGGACAGATTCCAGTTTGTAAGAAATGGATATTTCTGCGTTGACAACAAGGATTCAAAGGGGAATGTATTGGTGTTCAATAGAATAGTTTCATTGAAAAGCTCATTTAAACTTCAGAAGTAATTAATGCCATTATAATGGCAGTATAGGTAATGATATGGAAATCAAAGATGAAAAGTCTTATATATTTGATAAGACGATGAAATGCAATGTATGTAACAAAGAGTTTACTACTAAGCAGGTAAGAACTGGCAAAGCCAGATATACAGGAACTAACGACATACTTAAGCCATTGTATACAGGAATAGATAGTACGAAGTATGATATTATTATGTGTCCTCATTGTGGCTATGCGGCAGTTCCGAGAACTTATGGAAAGCTGACACCTAAACAGAGGCAGCTAATCAGAGATAATATTGAAGGTAAATTCAAGGTTACATGGAAGGAAGAGGACAGCTATTCTTATGATGTAGCGATAAGACGTTGTAAAATGGCACTTCTTACGGAGATGATAACAGGTACTAATATAAGTGAAAGTGCGTATCTTTGTTTAAGATTAGCGTGGCTTTATGATGGCAGGATTGAAGAACTTAGAAGCCAGAATGCCAGTGAAGAAATAATTAACCAACACCTGAAATCCCAGCAGGAGTATATTCAGGATGCCTATAAAGGATTTAAGGAGGCAGTTCAGACACAATACCCTCCTATATGTGGTATGGATGAGAATACAATTAATTATCTGCTCGCCAGCCTTGGCATAAAATGCAAAGATTATGGTACAGCAAAGCAGTTTGCCTCATCAATAGTAACATCCAGGTCTGCACAGGCAGGTCTTAAGGAGAAGGCAAGGGGATTGTTAGGACAGATTAAAGCAAATGAATAGAATTAAGACAGTGTTTCAAAAGCTATGGTCATATGAGACATTTCATATATTCATGTATTCAATTGCACTAAATGCAGTGATTGAATGTCTTAATAACAGAGGATTAACAGGACTTTTGAAGATATTCACAAGTCCTGTTATCTTTCTTATGAACACCTTGATAATAATGACTACATTATCAATAGGGTTGTTCTTTAAGAGAAGAATATTTGTATATGTGCTTATGGCTGTATTGTGGATTATTTTAGCATTTATTAACTTTGTAGTGTTGTATTCACGAAAGACACCATTTACAGCAATGGATATATATCTTATAAGTGATGCCATAAAGGTCATACCGCTGTATATTAATGTATTCCAGATGATACTTATAGTAGTCGGGATAATCGCAGTTATATCAGGGCTTGTAATGTTGTTTAAAAGAACAAAGGTGTATACACAGGAACTGCCATTATATAAGCAGTTATTACATTCAGGCTTTAAGTTTGCAGTGATATTCCTGCTTACATATGCGGTTGCGGCAAGCCTTATAATTAATGGATATGTACAGACACATTTTGGCAATCTTGCACAGGCATATAAGCAGTATGGATTTGTGTATTGCTTTACAAGCAGTATTAAAGACCGTGGAATAAGCAAGTCCAAGGAATATTCAGAAGAATATATTGATGGAATAAAAGATGAGCTTGATGAAAATGTACCTGACGCATCAGAGACTTCACCTAATATAATATTTGTACAGCTTGAATCATTTTTTGACCCTAAGCTTGTAAAGGGTGTTACATTTTCAAGTAATCCAACACCTAATCTTGACAGGATAATGAAAGAATATTCGTCAGGATATCTGTCAGTGCCTTGCTTTGGTGCAGGTACGGCTAATACTGAATTTGAGGTTCAGACAGGCGTTAACCTTGATGATTTTGGACCAGGTGAATATCCTTACAGGACAGTTATGCAGTCAAAGACGTGTGAGTCAGCCGCTTATGATTTAAGAAAGCTTGGCTATTCAACACACGCAATCCATAATAATGATGCAACATTTTATGACAGATATAAGGTATTCTCACATCTTGGATATGATACTTTTACATCTATTGAATATATGGATAGTGATTATCAGAAGACGCCACTTGGCTGGGCTAAGGATAAAATGCTTACAGCACAGATAAAGAAGGCTCTTGACTCAACAGAAGGAGCAGATTATATATTTACTATATCAGTTCAGGGACATGGAGATTATCCAACGACAATGCCAGAGGGCTTTATTCCAGGAATAACAGTTTCAGGATTTTTTGATGAAGAGGAACAGGTACAGTTCGAGTATTATGTTAACCAGATTCACGAGATGGATACATTTATAGGTGAACTTACTAATATGTTATCCAGAAGAAATGAAGAAACCGTACTTGTTATGTATGGCGATCATCTTCCAACATTTAATTTCACTAATGATACTATGGAGAATGGTGATATATACCAGACAGAGTATTTTATATGGTCTAATTATGGTTTAGAGAAGAAAGATATTGATCTTCAGGCATATCAGCTATCAGCTGCAGTGTTTGACAGGCTTGGAATATCAGAAGGTTATATTATGAAGTTCCATCAGGCAAAGCATAATGATGCTGATTACCTTAAGAAGTTAAAGGTACTTGAATACGATATATTGTATGGTGATAAACAGATATATGACGGAAAAGTTCCTTATGTAGCCACAGATTTAAAAATGGGAATTGACGATATTACAATAGATGAAGTGTATGATTATAAGGATTATGTATGTATAAGCGGTAAGAATTTCAATGATTTCAGCACTGTATACATTAATAATAAAGAGCAGGAAAATGCAGAGCTTATAAGTAGTACAATGATAAGAGTACCTAAACGCAGTATCAAATCAGGAGATGAAATAGCAATAGCCCAGAGAGGCAATGATAAGATAGAGCTTGGAAGAACCACATATATTGTGCCAAATTAATTAGAATTATAATAAATAAATTGACACTAACAATTGAAAATGTTAATATGAAAAAGGTGTAATCACCACATATTAAATTTGGAGGTACTTGAAATGAAAGGTACAGTAAAGTGGTTCAATAACCAGAAGGGTTACGGCTTTATAAGTGATGAGTCTGGAAAGGATGTTTTTGTTCATTATTCAGGACTTAATATGGAAGGTTTCAAGTCTTTAGAGGAAGGTGCTGCTGTTGAGTTTGATGTAACAGAAGGTGCTAAGGGTCCTCAGGCTGTCAACGTAACAAAATTATAATCCGAATGGTTTGCAGTGTGCCTTTTCCTGATTTATATATAGATTTTTGAAAAGATATATTGTTATACAATTAAGATTATTAAAGAGCAGTCGCTTCTGGGTGGCTGCTCTTTTGTATATATTGGAGATGATTATTATAATTTTTTTTATATATAGTTAATTGTATAGGAAGTGCATTGTATGTTAGAATTAATAACAGATAAATATTACGGAGGAATTATTGTGGAAGAATATGGTATCAGTTTAGAAAATGGAATACCTGCAGGAGCAGAGAATATGCTGTCAGCAGGCGGAATTCTTTTATTATCGGCATTTATAGTGCTTACTATAGTTGTCATTAAAAGGTGGAATGGACGTTTTGTTAATGTGCTGGCTGGTGCATTTGCATACTCAATATTTGTATTTATATGCTGTAACCTGATTATGTCAGCACTTGCACTTATCCCATCAATAGATGAAGCATTTACTAATAACAGTACAGCATATACAGTTGTATATTCAATTCTTGCGGCTGTTGCAATGACATTTGCAAGATATGTATTGTGCAGGTTTATGAATGGGAGATTTGAAAGAAAAGGTGATATATATTTATCAGGTATAGGTCTTGCTTTAGGTGATGGAGTTCTATATGGACTTACAGTCATATCTACAATGTCAATAGCCACAGCTATTAACAATGAGGGGATTGATGCAATGATGGCAGGACTTACACAGAATGATACAGAAACATTTTACCAGACACTTGGTAATCTTGTTAATGCACCATCATATTTGTGGTTATTAATGGGAATAGCCTTCACACTTGATGTTATTCTTTCTATAGCACTCAGTGCTGCTATACAGGCATATGTTAAGGGTGTGGCTTCTTATATGACAGGCTGTTATGTTGCAATAATACAGTTTGCAAGTTATATATCATTCCAGATATTTGATTACAGTTCGCCAGTATCAATAATAGTCTGCTTTGTTATTAAGATGGTTATAGATATTGCGGCAATAGCATATGTGTTCAAGGTTGTTGTCAGGGAGATGAATTACGCTAATGACTGATATAGTAACTGGTTTAACAACAGAAGAGGTAAATAAATTAAAAGAGCAGGGTTTAGATAATATTCCTGTAGGCAATCAGTCTAAGACAATAGGACAGATAATCGCAGGAAATGTATTTACATATTTTAACTTTGTATTTGCGGTATTTGCAGCACTTTTAATTCTTGTAAGGTCATATATTAATATGACCTTTTTGCCTATTATATTGCTTAATACTATACTTGGTATAGTACAGGAAATAAAAGCCAAGATAGTATTAGACAGGCTTACTGTTGTTAATGCCCCTAGAACTAAGGTTATAAGGGACAGTGCTGTATCAGAGGTCGATTCAGTTACACTTGTTAAAGGCGATGTATGTATATTCACAGCAGGCAACCAGCTCAGTGCCGATGCCATACTTGCAGAGGGCTGTGTCAGAGTTAATGAGGCGATGGTAACAGGTGAATCTGACGAAGTTATTAAAAATAAAGGAGACATATTATTATCAGGAAGTTATATTGTATCAGGAGAATGTAAGGCAGTTCTTACGCAAGTAGGCCATAAGGCGTATGCGGCAAGACTGGCATTGGAAGCCAAGGCAGGGCGTAAGAAAAAAAAGACCGATATGATGAAATCTTTGGATAATCTTGTCAAAATAATTGGAGTTGTAATAGTTCCACTTGGAATTATTATGTATGTGCAGAGCCATTTCTTTCTTGGGCATACTATAAAGAATAGTGTTGTATCTATGGTTGCCTCACTGGTAGGAATGATTCCGGAAGGTCTGTATCTGCTTGCCAGCGTGGCTTTAGTAGTCAGTGTCAAGAAGCTAGCCAGGAGCAATGTATTAGTACATGAGATGAATTGTGTGGAGACACTTGCAAGGGTTAATGTGTTGTGCGTTGATAAGACAGGTACAATTACAAGACCGGATATGTCTGTAAGTGATGTTGTATTTTTAAAGGACAATGTAGGAAAGCTTATTGCAGGAGTTGCCGGCAATATGGATGATGATAATGAAACGATGAAAGCGATAAAGAATTATTACCATATTACGGGCAGGGATAATAGTGCAGAGAGAGTATACTCATTTTCTTCACAGAACAAATACAGCGGAGCAGTATTAGATGGCAGATGTTATATATTCGGTGCACCTGAATATGTACTGCTTGATACATATGCAGAATATGAGGATATATTTGAAAGATATTCAGGACACGGAGAAAGAATACTTGTATTTGGCGAGTGTGCGGGTGACCCTTGCGGTAATATTATAGAAGAAGCGGTTAATCCTTATGCTTTTATAATATTGGAGAATGAGATAAGGGATACAGCCAAAGAAACATTTGGATACTTTGCTTCGCAAGGTGTGGATATAGTTGTTATATCCGGAGATAATCCGGTCACAGCTTCAAAGGTGGCTGTGAGGGCAGGAATTAACAATGCAGAGAATTATATAGATGCAACGACACTTAAGAGCAGACAGGATATAAGGGAAGCGATAACTAAGTATACTGTATTTGGAAGAGTTGTTCCAAGCCAGAAGAAGGAGATTATAGAAGCCTATAAAGAAAGCGGCAAGGTTGTAGCTATGACAGGAGATGGAGTTAATGATGTGCTAGCGTTAAAATGTGCTGACTGTAGTGTGGCTATGGCATCGGGAAGCGAGGCAGCAAGCAATGCGGCACAGGTAGTTCTTTTAGACTCAGATTTTTCCAAAATGCCTCAGGTTGTGCTTGAGGGCAGGCGTGTGGTTAATAATATACAGAGGTCAGCTTCTCTATTTCTTGTTAAAAATATATTCTCGATATTAACGACAATATTTACACTTATAGCGGCTAACCTTTATCCGCTTTATCCAACTCAATTGTCACTGCTTGGAGCATTTACAATTGGAACACCGGCATTCTTTCTGGCATTACAGCCTAATAAGAATATAATACGTGGGGATTTCCTTACGAATGTCATTATAAAGGCACTGCCCGCAGGAATAACTGATTTTATTATGCTGGCGGTGATATCGATACATGGTGCAGTTATTGGAATGAGCAATGAGCAGATATCAACAGTTGCAATAATAGTACTTCTTATAATCGGAATGATGTCACTTATAAGAATATGCAGGCCATTTGACTGGCTGAGGGCATTGGTATGTATTGCGATGGGGGTTGGAATTGCAATATGTCTATTATTCTTTAAGAAGATATTTGCAATCGCAGCTATCAATATGGTAATGCTTAATATGATTATTGTGTATGCAGTTGTTGCAGTTGGACTGTTTGTACTGATGTGCAGGATTGTAGGCACAGTAATAGAATATATTGAAGGTCATAGCAGAAGATTTAGAAAGCTTCTTAAGGGGTAGCTGCAAGATTTATAAAGATTGGTGGAGCTCTTGGTTGTATCGGATTGAATATATAAAATGTATATAATATGCAAAGATATATAATATGCAAAAGATATATAATGTATAAAATGTATGGATTATGCCGCTGTGGCTGGATTATAATCCATACATTTTTAATTTTAAAAGGCAGATTTATTTTCCAGCCGCCTTTTTAGAATAGTCAGTTGTTACAAGCTTTTCATAAGGCACATCACTGCCAAGCTCGCCAGACTGCTTTAATATGTCTTTAAGAAGCTCAAAGCTTTTCTTTTCAAAGATAGTGTCGCCCTTCCATGTATCCTGCGTCTTGTAACGGTCAACAATGGTTGTTATAGTATCAAGGTCGGTTTCAGGAAACTGTGGAGCGATAACTTCTGCGATTTCACTGCTGGTGTGGGAATTGACGTAGTCAAGGCCTTTCTGGATAGCGTTAGTAAAGCCTTGGATTACATCAGGGTGTTTTTCAATAAAGCTTTTGTTAGCACAGTAGGCAGTATAAGGAACATATCCGCTGTCAGTACCAAGAGAAGCTACTACATAGCCTTCCTTCCGCTGTTCAAGGAGCGTTGCAGAAGGCTCAAATTCTACAGTGTAATCAGCTATTCCTGATGTGAAAGCGGCTGCTGTAGAACCAAAGTCAACATTTTGAAGTATTGTAAGGTCATCTACAGGAGATATTCCATTTTTCTTAAGGATATATTCGAAAAGCATCTGAGGCATACCACCGGCTCTGCCACCAAGAACTGTCCTGCCTTTAAGATTATCCCATTTAAAATCAGTTTCATTATCGCGGGATACAAGAAAATTGCCTGCACGTTGGGTAAGTTGGGCGAAGTTGACAGCGTAGTCAGTAGAACCTTCCTGATATACATATATAGAACTTTCTGAACCCATAAAACCGATATCAGCTTCTTTTGATACAAGAGCGGTCATTACCTTATCAGCACCAAAGCCTGTGACAAGATTAAGGTCAATGCTCTCATCTTCAAAATATCCAAGCTCAATAGATACATATTGTGGTGCGTAGAATATAGAATGGGCAACCTCGCTGAGTGTAATCTTAACTGTAGAATTATCGGTATCTTTTCTGCACGCAAATGCACTCATTATCATCATTACACATAACAGCATAGCAATGACACGTTTGATTGTCTTCAATAAAATCCTCCATTCTAAATGTATAAAACACATTTTTATCTGTTCAATAATTATATTATTCAGATGAATTAATATATGTGATTAAATCTGTGAAAAATGTTAAAAAAGCTAATTATTTAGTTGGCTAAATATATTAAATATGTTAAAATAAACTATAAAAAGTAGCAATGAATGGAGGTCGTTTTGTTATGTTTGGAAAAAATAGAACAGCACAAGACACATTAGGCAATGACAGAGAATTATTATTGCAGGCTATGGATAAGATAATAGCCGGCGATTTCAGTGAGGTCTCTGCTGAAGGTTTTAGAGATCCTATATATGCAGAAAAGCTTAACCAGATGATTGGTGCATATAAGAAAGCTAATAATAATTATATTATGAGACTTAATGAGGCAATGCAGTCTATAGGAGATAATTCATATGTTAAGAATATGCTTGATCAGGTGTATACACAACAGCAGTCTATAACAGATATGAATTCTTCAAGCCAGATACTTAAGGAGTCAATTGGTAATATTTCAGACGCAATGGGTGAGATTCGTGATAATACCCACGATATGTTACAGGTGTCACAGAGTAGTGCTGCTAATATGAACGACAGTATAACAGTCGTTAATGAATCATCACAGAAGATAGCAGATATTAATAACCAGGTTAATGCATTCCACGAGAAGATTAATAAGATCGGCGAGATTGTTGATATCGTTAAGAAGGTAGCAAGCCAGAGTAATCTTCTTGCACTTAATGCTTCAATTGAGGCTGCAAGAGCAGGTGAAGCAGGAAAGGGCTTTGCAGTAGTTGCTGATCAGGTAAGACAACTTTCAAGCAATACATCTGAGTCGGCAGAAGATATTGTTAAATATGTCAATGAACTTAAGCAGGATATTGAAGTGCTTGCTAATTCAATGAATGAGACAACGGTCAAGTTATCAGAAGGTAATGAAAAGGTAGAGATATCATTAAGAGATATTGAGCGAATGAATGAACAGATGGTAGCAATCAATGCTTCTGTAGAAAGCATTTTCAATGACATTGACAGACAGTCAGAGACAACAACAGAATTTACTAATCAGGTACAGACAATAGCAGATTCTTACGGAATGCTGACTAAGGAATGTACAGAGACTGGTACCCATATATTCAAGATAGGAAGATACATAGATACCTGCCGAAGCGATATGTTCAGGGAAGCTGGTAAAGTAACAACTCAGGATATGTTAAAAATATTCGAGATTGACCACTTTATTGTTATGTGGAGAGTGTATAACAATGCCGCAGATTTCGAGAGATTAAAGATAACACAGCTTAACAATCAAGACAGTTGTAAGCTTGGTAAGTGGATGCATGCACAGACAGATCCTAAGATTACAGGAAGTCAGGAATTCAAGAAGCTTGATTCTGCACACAGACTTGTTCACAAGTATGCTTGTGATTCTTGGATGGCTAAGGATAAGGGAGATGCTGCTGCAGCTATTGCGGCATTTGAAAAGTGCCGTGAAGCTTATGGAGAATTCAAGAAGGCTATCGGTGAGATGAGGAGCTATATGAGAACAATTGGATATACAGATGAGACTAAGATAGTTATCTTCAGGAATTAGTTAAATATAATCACAGATTATAAGATAAGCTGGAATTTACATAGCTGTCTTTAATGCAGGATATGCCTTAAGGATATAAGCTTGTAGAATTCCAGCTTTTTTTATTTATAAAATTTAATTATTTATATACTATTTATATATGGGATTTAATTAACAAAATTTAACCACATATATAATGGATTTTAATAATAAAACTCAATCATCTATATACTGGACTTTTTAATAATAAGAGTTCATAATATAAGTTATGAATAAATAATGATATATTCGTGATTACTATGACAAGCAGGTATGCATTAAGACTGCCTGTTGTCCCTTCGCAATACAGCAATGTTGTATTAAATTGCGTAAGAATGGAGATTGTTATGAGAGAGGTATATGTAATAGGACATAAGAACCCGGATACAGATTCGGTGTGCTCAGCAATATGCTATTCCAGACTGAAAAATCTGATTACTGGAAGTGAGGATTATATTCCTAAAAGAGCAGGACATCTTAACGAAGAAACTCAGTATGTTCTTGAAAAATGTGGTGTAAAACCTCCTGCATATATTAAAGATGTTAGACCTCAGGTAAGAGATATTGATGTCAGGAAGATAAGTGGAATATCGGAAGATCTTTCAGTAAGAAATGCGTGGAAATTAATGAAAGAAAGAGGTGTTGAGACACTTCCTATCATTGAAGATGATAAGCTGAAAGGACTTGTTACAATCAGTGATGTTGCTAAGTCATATTTTGAAATGTATGACAGTGATATATTATCTGTTTCAGGCACAAGTCTCAGTAATATCGTGGATACCCTTAAGGGCGAAGTTATAACTGGTGATATAGATAAGCATTTTAATAAGGGGAAGATGATTATTGCTGCCGCCAATCCTGATATGATGGAAAATATGATTGAAGAGGGTGATTTTGTAATTCTTGGCAATAGATATGAGTCACAATTATGTGCTATTGAGATGGAGGCGGGATGTCTTATAATATGTGAGGGTGCAAAGGTATCAAGCACAATAACCAAGATAGCTGCACAGCATAATTGTGTTATAATATCGACAGCGTATGATACATATACAGTTGCAAGACTTATTAATCAGGCCATTCCTGTAAGTTTCTTTATGAAGCAGGAAGCACTTATTAAGTTCAAGCTAAACGATTTTATTGAAGATATACAGGATATAATGGCTAAGAAGCGTTACAGGGATTTCCCAATTGAGGACGATACAGGCAGATATGTCGGTATGATTTCAAGAAGAAATATTATTAAGACCGATAAGAAGAAGATAATTCTTGTAGACCATAATGAAAAAAATCAGGCTGTATTTGGTATTGAGGATACTGATATATTAGAGATAATAGATCATCACAGACTTGGCTGCATACAGACGATAACACCTGTATTTTTCAGAAATCAGCCGCTTGGCTGTACTGCAACAATAATATATCAGATGTACTGTGAGCATAATATAGATATTGATAAGACGACAGCCGCACTGTTATGTTCGGCAATAATATCAGATACGCTTATATTAAAATCACCAACCTGCACACACTATGATGTTGATGCCTGTCAGGTATTAGCTGATATAGCTGGTATTGATATAG
This sequence comes from Lachnospira sp. CLA-JM-H23, assembly GCF_040096425.1. Taxonomy (NCBI): domain Bacteria; kingdom Bacillati; phylum Bacillota; class Clostridia; order Lachnospirales; family Lachnospiraceae; genus Lachnospira; species Lachnospira sp. CLA-JM-H23. Next base: position 223,442 of record NZ_JBBMET010000004.1, on the reverse strand, counting down.
AAGAATACGGCAGGGAAATGTTCAGGGCAGGAAGTAATCTTTCCGACAAATCAGAAGAAGAGATATTCTATAGGGATTACAAGAAGTTCTCAATTGGAGAGATAACTGTAGGTGTTGGACAAGTAAATTGTATGAGTCAGGAAGAGATAGAGGGGCTTATTAAGAAAGAAGCTTCTTATATCACAAGTGTTACGGATAAGTCAGATGAGATAAATATTGCATATCTTCTTCTGACAGATGTAATGAAAGAGACATCTTATGTTATGTTATCAGGTAAGAATGCTGAACAGGTGCTTATGCAGGCATTTAACCTTGATGAGATAACCAACAATTATGTAATACTTCCTGGTGTTGTTTCGCGTAAAAAGCAGTTCCTGCCAGCTATAGTTGAGGTATTACAGCAATAATGTGAAGGTGAGGATATATAGCAGTAATTAGTAATTTGCAGGTATAGTTGATGTAGATATATAGTGGTAATGCACAGGTATAGCTGATGTAAATATATAGCAGTAATTAGTAATTTGCAGGTATAGCTGATGCAGATATAATGTGGTATTGCATATGTATAACAGTATTATAAATTGGTATTGTATATATAGTAATATTACAGATTATAAAGTGTATATATGCACAGAAATGAGGAGTAACAACAATGAAGAAGTTAATGAGAAATGACCCTTGCTGGTGTGGCAGTAAAAAGCCTTATTGTGAATGCCATATGGATTTTGATAAGAAAATTGAAATGTACAGAAAGAAATTCCACAAAGTTCCGCCAAGAAGCATTATAAAGAATGAAGAACAGCTTCAGGGTATGAGAGAGAGCAGTAAGATTAATATTGCTGTACTTGATTATGTAGCTGAGAACATTAAAGTGGGTATGACAACACAGGAAATTGATGAGATGGTGTATGAAAAGACAACAGCTATGGGTGGAATTCCAGCACCTCTTAATTATGAAGGATTTCCAAAGAGTGTGTGTACATCTATTAACAATGAAGTATGTCACGGTATTCCATCATCTAATATAGTATTAGCAGATGGTGATATCGTAAATGTTGACTGCTCAACAATTCTTAATGGCTATTTTTCAGATTCTTCAAGAATGTTCTGTTTAGGAAATGTTGCACCAGAGCATAAGAAGCTTGTAGATGTTGCAAAGGAATGTGTGGAGCTTGGACTTGCACAGGTTAAGCCCTGGGGACATCTGGGGGATGTTGCAGATGCAATAAGCAAGCACGCCAAGGAAAATGGATATTCAGTGGTTCGTGAAGTGGGCGGACACGGAATTGGTCTTGAATTCCACGAAACACCATTTGTCAGTTATGTTATTAAGAAGGGAACAGGTATGGTTATGGCACCCGGTATGGTATTCACTATTGAGCCAATGATTAATGCCGGTTACCCGGATGTATATGTTGATGATGACAATGGCTGGACAATATACACAGAAGATGATTCATATTCAGCACAGTGGGAAATAATGGTTCACGTTACTGATGATGGATATGAGGTTATGACATACTAATTAAGAATATATAATTATTATTTGATACAAATTATTATTGGATATAGAAGCTATCTGATGTGGAAGAATTCGTATGGTTCACACGCAGCTTGTATAGACAGGAAATATAAGGAAGATACAGGAGAGCGTACACCTGCCAGACAGCTTTATATATTAATAAAGGGGCTGCCGCACTAAGAAATGTATATATTATATAGATTGATAGTTAAGTCGGTATATCTATATAGTTATATTTTCTTATTGCGACAGTCCAATTTTATGCTATAGGCTATGATTTCATATTGGCATAATTATTTCTTGATACAATTGCAGTTTTTATCAAATTCAGGATTGTATAGATAGTAATTATTACAGTCAAGCTTGCTCTGTATTATAGATAAGGCTTCACCAAAACGTTGGAAGTGGACGATTTCACGCTCTCTTAAGAATTTAAGCGGGTCGAGAACATCGGGGTCATCTTTGGCAAGCCTTATAAGGTTATCGTAAGTTGTGCGTGCCTTTTGTTCTGCCGCCATATCTTCAACGATATCTGTTATAGAATCACCCTTTGACTGGAATTCGCACGCATTAAATGGAATACCACCTGCCGCCTGAGGCCACACTGCTGATGTATGGTCTACATAGTAGGTTTCAAAAGGAGTTCCTTTAATCTGTTCCATTGTAAGGTTTCTTGTGAGCTGGTGAACCATTGTGCTAATCATTTCAAAATGCCCCAGCTCCTCAGTGCCGATATCTGTAAGCAGCCCGGCAACTTCCCTGTATGGCATAGAATATCTTTGCGAGATGTAACGCATAGAAGCACCAAGCTCGCCGTCCGGGCCACCATATTGACTTATTATCATAGCCGCCAGAGTAGGGTTCGTCTGTTTTATTTTAATAGGGTATTCAAGTCGCTTTTCATAATTCCACATATCAGCAGCCCTCCATTTCCCAAGGCATTGGAGTTGCTACCCACATCCAGTAATTGTCGTTGGAAATGTGTAATTTATCGAGAGGTCCATAATAATCTGCGTACTGTGTCATATAATCGCAGTATTTATCTTTAATCTGTGCATAATATTCAATTGCTTCAAGGTCATCGGGGTGAGTATCAAGGTAGAGATTGACTTCTGTTAGTACAAATCCCAGTTCATAAATATTCTGCATAAGCCCACGTTTGTCGGCTGTTAAAGTACAACTGGACTGTCGGGTTGGAGTGAGGGTACTGTTGGAATTGCCGCTGTTGCACAGATTGTTATTGTAATTGCGGTTGTTATTGCAGCTATTATTAGAATAGCCATTATTGCAATTCTGCTGGCAATTGCAGGAAGACCTCTGGTTCATAGATGGCTGGTTAGTCATATTATTCATACTCTGCCTCCTGCAAAAGGTTTGGATAATACAGGAAATAAAGTTCCACATTTAAGGGCTTTGCAAGGGTCATACAAATCTCCCCATTTCTGCCACGGTACATAACACATAGCAATCGCCCACGTATTCTGCATTTTCATAATCGAAAAAAACTCCATATATTAAACTTATTAGTATTATATGTGGAAAATGACTTGATGCTACTATATGTAATTATATTGAATTTGACATATAATATGAGATTAAATATAATATTTGCATAACCTAACGGTAACAAAAGTGATAATAGAGCTGGATATAATAGAATTCGGCTAATTGTAGATTGATAGAGATACATTAATTGTATGCGGCTATGCTATAGGAGTAATTTCTACTGATTGTAGATTAAAGAGGTTAGGTTGTTAAATAACACGAAAGTGTTATTTTTTTAATTTACAAATAAAACAATTTAACACCTCTTTACAAAAAATACGAAGGGTGTTATTGTAAAAATATAAATGGCACTATTGTAATAATCAGAAATAATATATTTTTAAGCAATTATATATTCATTAATATTTATTAAGAAATCAGAGGAGGTACATCAATGAACAAAGCAGCAGACAATTATACAGGTGGTAATTACGATGAATTTATAGCGTTATCCAAAGTACAGAAGACTTTAAGAAATGAACTAAAGCCAACTCCATTTACAGCAGAACATATCAAGCAGAGGGGAATTATCTCAGAGGATGAATATAGAGCACAACAGAGTCTGGAGTTAAAGAAGATAGCTGATGAATATTATAGGAATTATATTACACACAAGTTAAATGACATCAATAATCTGGATTTTTATAATTTATTTGATGCAATAGAAGAAAAATATAAGAAGAATGATAAAGACAACAGAGATAAGCTGGATTTGGTGGAAAAATCAAAGCGAGGAGAGATAGCTAAAATGTTATCAGCAGATGATAATTTTAAATCAATGTTTGAAGCCAAATTGATAACAAAGCTTCTTCCTGATTATGTGGAACGTAATTATACAGGTGAGGATAAGGAGAAAGCACTTGAAACACTTGCCCTTTTTAAAGGCTTTACTACATATTTTAAAGGTTATTTTAAAACAAGAAAGAATATGTTTAGTGGAGAAGGAGGGGCTTCTTCTATATGCCATAGAATTGTTAATGTTAATGCTTCGATATTTTACGATAATTTGAAGACATTTATGCGCATACAGGAAAAAGCAGGAGATGAAATAGCGTTAATTGAAGAAGAATTAACAGAGAAGCTTGATGGCTGGAGGTTAGAGCATATCTTTTCCAGAGATTATTATAACGAAGTTCTGGCACAGAAGGGGATAGATTACTACAATCAGATATGTGGAGATATTAATAAGCATATGAATTTATACTGCCAGCAGAATAAGTTTAAAGCTAATATTTTTAAGATGATGAAGCTTCAAAAGCAGATAATGGGTATATCAGAAAAGGTATTTGAAATTCCTCCAATGTATCAGAATGATGAAGAAGTGTATGCTTCATTTAATGAATTTATTAGCAGGCTCGAAGAAGTTAAGCTGACAGACAGGCTTAGAAATATTTTGCAGAACATTAATATATATAATACAGCAAAGATTTATATTAATGCCAGATATTATACAAATGTGTCAACTTATGTATATGGCGGTTGGGGCGTGATAGAGTCAGCTATAGAACGATATTTATGTAATACAATAGCAGGAAAAGGTCAAAGCAAAGTTAAGAAAATAGAAAATGCTAAGAAAGATAATAAATTTATGAGCGTTAAAGAACTGGATAGTATCGTGGCAGAGTATGAGCCAGATTATTTTAATGCTCCATATATTGATGATGACGATAATGCAGTTAAGGTTTTCGGTGGACAGGGTGTGCTTGGCTATTTTAATAAAATGTCGGAGCTGTTAGCAGATGTCAGCCTGTATACAATAGATTATAATTCTGATGACAGTCTTATAGAGAATAAGGAAAGTGCGCTTAGAATAAAAAAACAGCTGGATGATATAATGTCGTTATATCACTGGTTACAGACATTTATTATAGATGAAGTCGTAGAAAAAGATAACGCATTTTATGCTGAGCTGGAAGATATATGCTGTGAATTGGAAAATGTGGTAACACTGTATGACAGAATTCGCAATTATGTTACTAAGAAGCCTTACAGTACACAGAAGTTTAAGCTTAATTTTGCTTCACCAACACTTGCTGCTGGCTGGTCAAGGAGTAAGGAATTTGATAATAATGCAATAATATTGCTTAGGAACAACAAATATTATATAGCGATATTTAATGTGAATAATAAGCCTGATAAACAGATAATAAAAGGTAGTGAAGAGCAGCGATTATCGACAGATTATAAAAAAATGGTATATAATCTCCTGCCTGGTCCTAATAAGATGCTTCCTAAGGTATTTATTAAATCTGATACAGGAAAAAGAGATTATAACCCATCATCATATATATTAGAAGGATATGAGAAGAACAGGCATATCAAATCAAGTGGTAATTTTGATATTAATTACTGCCATGATTTAATAGATTATTATAAAGCGTGTATAAATAAACATCCTGAATGGAAGAATTATGGCTTTAAATTCAAGGAAACTAATCAATATAATGATATAGGGCAGTTCTATAAAGATGTTGAGAAACAGGGATATTCTATTTCATGGGCATATATAAGTGAAGAGGATATTAATAAGCTTGATGAGGAAGGAAAGATATATCTGTTTGAGATATATAATAAGGATTTGTCTGCACACAGTACTGGCAGGGATAATCTTCATACAATGTATTTAAAGAATATATTCAGTGAGGATAATCTTAAGAATATCTGCATTGAATTAAATGGTGAAGCTGAACTTTTCTATCGTAAATCCAGTATGAAAAGCAATATAACCCATAAGAAAGATACAATACTTGTTAATAAAACATATATTAATGAAACGGGTGTAAGAGTATCTTTATCTGATGAAGACTATATGAAGGTCTATAATTATTACAATAATAATTATGTTATAGATACAGAAAATGATAAAAATCTTATTGATATAATTGAAAAAATCGGACATCGCAAAAGCAAAATAGATATTGTTAAAGATAAGAGATACACAGAGGATAAATATTTTCTGTATCTTCCAATAACAATTAATTATGGAATTGAAGATGAAAATGTTAATTCCAAGATAATTGAATACATAGCCAAGCAGGATAATATGAATGTTATAGGAATAGACCGTGGAGAGAGAAATCTTATATATATTTCTGTAATTGATAATAAAGGCAATATTATAGAACAGAAATCATTTAATCTTGTCAATAATTATGACTATAAGAATAAACTTAAAAATATGGAAAAGACAAGGGATAATGCAAGAAAGAACTGGCAGGAAATAGGTAAGATTAAAGATGTTAAAAGTGGTTATCTGTCAGGCGTTATATCAGAGATAGCAAGAATGGTAATTGATTATAATGCAATAATTGTAATGGAAGATTTAAACAAAGGCTTTAAGAGAGGAAGATTTAAGGTTGAACGTCAGGTGTATCAGAAATTTGAGAATATGCTGATTAGTAAACTTAATTATCTTGTATTTAAAGAGAGAAAAGCTGATGAGAACGGAGGAATATTAAGGGGATATCAGCTTACATATATTCCTAAAAGCATAAAAAATGTTGGAAAGCAGTGCGGCTGTATATTCTATGTGCCGGCAGCTTATACATCAAAGATAGATCCAGCCACAGGATTTATTAATATATTTGATTTTAAGAAATATTCAGGCAGTGGCATTAATGCTAAAGTTAAGGATAAAAAAGAATTTCTTATGAGTATGAATTCAATCAGATATATTAATGAATGTTCAGAAGAATATGAAAAAATCGGACATAGAGAACTGTTTGCGTTTTCTTTTGATTATAATAACTTTAAAACATATAACGTAAGCAGTCCGGTAAATGAATGGACAGCCTACACATATGGGGAAAGAATTAAGAAGTTATATAAAGATGGCAGATGGTTACGTTCAGAAGTATTAAATCTTACAGAGAATTTAATTAAGCTTATGGAACAATACAATATTGAATATAAAGACGGACACGATATAAGGGAAGATATATCGCATATGGATGAAACACGAAATGCTGATTTTATATGCAGTCTGTTTGAAGAATTAAAGTATACAGTTCAGCTAAGAAATAGCAAGAGTGAAGCAGAAGATGAGAATTATGACAGACTTGTATCGCCAATTTTAAATTCGTCTAATGAATTTTACGACTCATCTGATTATATGGAAAATGAGAATAATACCACACATATAATGCCTAAAGACGCAGATGCCAATGGCGCATACTGCATAGCATTAAAAGGTTTGTATGAGATTAACAAGATTAAACAGAACTGGAGTGATGATAAGAAGTTTAAAGAAAATGAATTGTATATAAATGTTACTGAATGGCTTGATTATATTCAGAATAGAAGGTTTGAGTAGATGGAAGATTTGATATTAATTTCGAATCTCAATGATTTTATATTTTGTCCGGTTTCCATATATTTTCATAAATTATATGGAAATCAGGACAATTTGACATATTTTGATAATGTACAGTGGAATGGGAGAAAGCCAAGAATTAAAAGTGACTATGTGAATGTTGTATTAGACATAGGTTATACAATGCTTTTTAATATTGTTGATGCAATGTTGCAGGTGTATGGATTTGATACATATTATGGGGTGTTTCATAAGTGTTTCTATATGAGGAAATCATTAGTTTGCGATATAATGGAACCAATAAGACCTATTATTGACTATGAAGTGCGAAAAGCTATTAATCTAGGTCAATGTAAAATTGATGATTTTGAAAAGTATAACGAACACTGGTGTTTAAAATATAAGAATAATCCACAATATATTCAATTTTTAATGCAGGCAATTATGGAATATAAAGATGAAATATTTATGTATATACAAAGCTATTATAGATATTTTATGAAAATGAAAAGTGTATCAGAATTTCCGCAGTTTAATATATAACTAGATTGGAGGTATTATGGTAGTTGTAAGTTATGATATATCAAATGACAAATTAAGAACTAAATTTGCTAAATATCTTTCAAGATTTGGACATAGATTACAATATTCCGTGTTTGAAATTGACAACAGTGAAAAAATCGTTAATAATATAGTAAATGACTTGAAGAACAAATATGAGAAATCTTTTTCGCAAGAGGATAGTGTTATTATATTTAAACTTTCATCAAGTTGTGAAGTACTGAGGTTTGGATATGCAAAGAATGATGAGAAGGACTTTATTATAATAAGCTGAAACATTTGAGAATGCAAACCTTGACCTTAATATTTAAAATTAGATGGGTTACTTAATATAATATGTGTATATTGCATAAAAAATAATCAAAAAATGTTACTTAACAAAGGAATAATTGTATAATATGACGATATAAGCGTTAAGTAACCTAAATAATTTCTACTGTGTGTAGATGGAAATGAGATTCCATTGACAGAGGTGTTAAGTAACCTAAATAATTTCTACTGTGTGTAGATTCTGCCGCAGGTACAGTAAGTAGTAAGTTAAGTAACCTAAATAATTTCTACTGTGTGTAGATGAAGTCAAAATTACCGGTACTGCCACTGTTAAGTAACCTAAATAATTTCTACTGTGTGTAGATGCGAAAGCAATTTGCGAATAAGAGAAGTTAAGTAACCTAAATAATTTCTACTATGTGTAAATTCCGGTTCAGATTGATGACAAGACAAGTTAAGTAACCTAAATAACTTGGCTTCCCCAATATATTGAATATTCTCCCCATTCTTGCTAAAATACCACTACAAGATTAATAGAAAAGGATATCCAATTATGAAAGAAAAGATATATACAGTTCCAGTTAATGATGCGTTTGCGTTGGATAGTGAATGTCCGATTTGTTCAATGTTTGAAAAGCTGGAGAATGATGCGGTTGAGTATGCCATGGGTCCAAGCTATATGGAAGATGACATAAGAGAAAAGACTGATAAAATGGGATTTTGCAGCCGCCATATTAAGAAGATATACGAGCAGAATAACAGACTTGGTTATGCACTTGTTATGAAGACACATATGGATTATGTCATTAAGCAGATAGAAAGCTATAGTTATGATAAGGGCACTGGAAAGACACTCCTAAAAAAAGGCAAAGAGGCACAGGTATGCAGTTATATAGATGAGCTTGAAGGAAAATGCTTCGTGTGCGATAAGGTAGAAGATACCATTGAAAGATACATAGATACAGTGTTTTATATGTATAAACACGATAAAGATTTTGTAGAGAAACTTAAGAACTGCAAAGGCTTTTGTACCAGCCATTATGGACTTTTGATGAAAAGGGCGAGCGGCAAGCTTTCAGGAGCACAGTATACAGAATTCACAGAGCTTATCACTAAGCTTTATATAGATAATATGAAGAGAGTAAGAGATGATGTAGCCTGGTTTATTAATAAATTTGATCACAAATATGCCAATGAGCCATGGAAAAATGCTAAAGACTCACTTGTAAGAGCAACATTAAAAGATACAGGAGTTAATATCCAATAACATAATAATGTGTTATTTTCCGAAGAAGATAAGTTCATTATGGTATAATGAGCACAAAAGTGCTCATCTTAAAAGTTCCTTATGGAACTTTATATGTGTAGAAAAGCCGCACAAGATTTATGGTATGATATATACATTATATTAAGAAATTAATTGATATTAATAAAAGCTGATTACCCTCATTAATAAAAATGGAGATAATCAGCTTTTTGTTGATATATAAATGTAATAATTATTACATTTATATATCAATTAATAGGTAAATGTAACAGAATATAACGTGTAATTAACACGATCAATATTCTTATAAGAATAGGATAACTGCTGTCCGGTTCTTGATATTGCCTCTTTAAGATCTGCATTATAAGTTGTAGTGAATTCAATATGTGCAGTTTTATTTTTAACTGTTGAATATATGAGTTTATTTAGTTGGTTGACATTGCTTATTAAAGGTAGTTTTTTGTATCTGCAGTAGGAATATTTTGCACCACATTTTTCATAAGCGGAGTAACGGCTTCTGTCCCAAGTATGGTCGAGTGCCATATCGTCAGCACTGATATTAAAATATGAGTGGTCGATATAATCAGATGATGAGCCAACAGGGTCATCCCACGTTACATCAACGTGATACCAGTGATTATCAAGGTTGACAACATTCCATATGTGCTGCTGTCCGCCAGCCTCTCCTGAAATCGTTGCATTTTCTATTCCAAGCATATCTAACAATGTCTTAAAACATTCAGTATAGCCGCTACATACGGCAATTCCGTTGATTAATGCACTGTAGGCGTTGTAGGAAGAGTCGCCGGTATCAACATAATTGATGTTATCAACGAGATAATCGTGTATGGCAATCTCTTTTTCTATATCAGATTGATTTGGCGAAATAATCTCTTCAAGTATTTTGGTATATTTGTCATAAAGCACAAGCTGGCGTTCATTAAGATTATATGTTGACTCACTTCTGTAAGCTTTAATAATTGCAAAATTGTCCCAACATTCATAAGTTATCCGCACATTGAAACCATTTTTAATGCGCCTGTATTCACATCTTAACTGTTCTATGCCGTTAATTAATGAAAGCCATTTGTTGGCATCAATTAACTCCTCATCAGTAATGAATAATTCGCAGACATTATTATCACTATCCATACTTGCAATTATAGCCTGCACAATCTCCTCCGTTGTATCTGCGGACTGGGAAAATGCAGCCTTAGGTATTGTCATAGCTGAATTGGAAGACATATTAAACGATATTGGAATTGTACAGCCTGTCAATGCGACAGATAAAAGCACAAGTGTGAGTATAACGCAGACACGCTTATGGATAGGCTTATATAAATTTTTCATATATGTTAATAAATCTTTCTATAATAATTTAGGTTTATTACTTTGTTAAATTAAATGTAATTTGGTATTATTACATTATATATTATAATTATATTACATTATAAAATAATACACAACTGCTAGATATATGGATATTTATGGCAGTCTGATGATAAATATACCGTGCATTTTATTTTGTACAGGGAGGAGAATTAATATGAGCGATTATATTATTAACAAACCTGATGATTTTGAATTGAATGAAACACTTGAATGTGGACAGTGCTTCCATTTTAATAAGCTTGATGAAAATGATTATGTCCTTACAGCATTTGGACATATGTTACATATAATACAGACTGAAAAAGAAATTGTATTTTATGATACTGATGAGAAGCTGTATATGGATTTGTGGAGAAATTATTTCGACATAGACAGGAATTATGGTCTTATAAAGGAAAGGCTTTTAAAGAAAGATGATAAGCTTAAGGAAGCAATTGAGGCAATGTCAGGTGTCAGAATTCTTAATCAGGAATTTTTTGAGACACTTATTTCATTTATTATATCGCAGAACAAACAGATACCACATATAAAGAAGATTGTTGCAGATATTTCTGCAAAGTATGGCGATTATGCGGGTGAGGTGAAAGGTGTACCTATGTATACATTTCCTGATGTAAGGAAGTTAGCCAAAGCAGAAGTAGAGGATTTGAAGGAATTAAAGACAGGCTTTAGAGCACCTTACATATATGATGCCGTAAAATGTGTCGGCGAGGGAAAAATTAGCTATGATGAGCTTATTGCACTGGATAGTGAGCAGGGCATTGAGAAAATGTGTCAGATAAAAGGGGTTGGCAACAAGGTCGCAAGCTGTGTAAGCCTTTTTGCATTGGGTAAAAGGGACAGCTTTCCTATTGATGTGTGGATAAAAAGAATAATGGAATATCTGTATTTTGACGGAAATGATACTTCCAAAGATGTTATAGCTACATTTGCTAAGGAAAGATTTGGCGAGCTTGGCGGATATGCACAGCAGTATCTTTTCTATTATGGAAAGACCGTCAAGATGGGTGTCGCTAATAAGAATAAAAAATAAAAAAAGTATAATCAAAATGTTAAATCATTAATATATTTAGAAATAGCTGTTGACAAATTATTAGCCGGGTGCTATCTTAATTTTATTGAAATTAGCACTCGGTTGAAATGAGTGCTAACAAGCAAAAAACAAATTGCTGCCATATACATTTCAGACAGCGGAATGGAGGATATATATGAAATTAGTACCATTAGGAGACAGAGTTGTAATTAAAGCATTAGTTGCAGAAGAAACTACAAAGTCAGGTATCGTATTACCAGGACAGGCAAAGGAGAAACCATCTCAGGCAGAGGTAGTTGCAGTTGGACCTGGCGGGGTTGTTGATGGCAAGGAAGTTACAATGCAGGTTAAGCCTGGTGATAAGGTAATATATTCTAAGTATGCTGGAACAGAAGTTAAGCTTGATGATGAAGAATACATCGTTGTAAAGCAGAATGATATTCTTGCGGTAATCGAGGACTAATCAGATACAGCCAGTTTACTGGCGGATATATGAAAAGTGATAGTTAGTTGATATCAGATATATTTTTATTACAGATAATAATGGAGGTAATAGCAATGGCAAAGGAAATTAAGTACGGAATTGAAGCAAGAAAAGCTCTTGAAGAGGGTGTTAATAAATTAGCTAATACTGTAAGGGTTACAATCGGACCAAAGGGACGTAACGTAGTTCTTGATAAATCATATGGTGCACCACTTATCACTAACGATGGTGTTACAATCGCTAAGGATATCGAACTTGAAGATGCATTTGAGAATATGGGTGCCCAGCTTGTAAAGGAAGTTGCTACTAAGACTAATGATGTAGCAGGTGATGGTACAACAACAGCTACAGTTCTTGCACAGGCTATGGTTAATGCAGGTATGAAGAACTTAGCAGCAGGTGCTAACCCAATCATCTTAAGAAAAGGTATGAAGAAGGCTACTGATTGTGCAGTTGAAGCTATTGCACATATGAGCGAGAAGGTTACAGGAAAAGACCAGATTGCAAAGGTTGCATCTATCTCAGCTGGTGATGAAGAAGTAGGTCAGATGGTAGCTGATGCTATGGAAAAGGTTTCTAATGATGGTGTTATCACAATCGAAGAATCTAAGACAATGAAGACAGAACTTGATCTTGTAGAAGGTATGCAGTTCGATAGAGGATATATTTCAGCATATATGGCAACGGATATGGATAAGATGGAAGCTAACCTTGATAACCCATATATCCTTATCACAGATAAGAAGATTTCTAATATTCAGGAAATCTTACCAGTTCTTGAACAGATAGTCCAGAGCGGTGCTAAGCTTCTTATCATTGCAGAAGATGTTGAAGGTGAAGCTCTTACGACACTTATCGTTAATAAGTTAAGAGGTACATTCAATGTTGTAGCTGTCAAAGCACCTGGATATGGTGACAGACGTAAGGAAATGCTTAAGGATATCGCTATTCTTACAGGTGGTCAGGTTATTTCAGAAGAACTTGGCCTTGAACTTAAGGATACAACAATGGATATGCTTGGTAGAGCTAAGTCAGTTAAGGTTCAGAAAGAAAATACAGTTATCGTTGACGGCGAAGGTGCTAAGGAAGATATCGAAGCAAGAGTTGCACAGATTCGTGCACAGCTTGAAGAAACAACATCTGACTTTGATAAGGAAAAGTTACAGGAAAGACTTGCTAAGCTTGCAGGCGGCGTAGCTGTTATCAGAGTTGGTGCTGCAACAGAAACAGAGATGAAGGAAGCTAAGCTTCGTATGGAAGATGCCCTTAATGCAACAAGAGCTGCTGTAGAAGAAGGCGTTATCTCAGGTGGTGGTTCTGCTTATATCCACGCTTCTAAGAAGGTTGCAGAACTTGCTGCTACACTCAGTGGTGATGAGAAGACAGGTGCAGAGATTATTCTTAAGGCACTTGAAGCTCCTTTATACCACATTGCTCACAATGCAGGTCTTGAAGGTGCAGTTATCATCAACAAAGTAAGAGAGTCAGAAGTAGGAACAGGTTACGATGCTCTTAATGATGAATACGTTAATATGATTGATGCTGGTATTCTTGACCCAGCTAAGGTTACAAGAAGTGCATTACAGAATGCTACAAGTGTAGCTTCAACACTCCTTACAACAGAGTCAGTTGTAGCTGATATCAAAGAAGATACACCAGCAATGCCAGCAGGAGCTGCCGGTATGGGCGGAATGATGTAATAAGTAATAATTTGCTATACATCAGCAAGTTGATAAAATAAATTTAACACTTACATCATATTAAAAAAGTCCCTTTGTTTATGTTTTATATTCATAAACAAGGGGGCTTTTTGTTGTGCAATATAAAAGGAATGTGTTATGCTATCAAGGTTATTAAGTGAATTGCAGCAGATTGAGCTGATTCATATATGTCAGGAGAGCTTGGTTTATGTTTTTTAGTAGAAGAAAGAATGATGATTTGTCAGAAAAGCTGGTTAAACTGGTTGTTCCGATAGCGATACAGCAGTTTATGTTGGCACTTGTAAGTGCCACAGATGCGGTTATGCTGGGATTTGTGGACCAGACCTCGTTGTCTGCAGCTTCACTTGCCGGACAGATACAGTTTGTGCTTAATCTGTTTATAGCAGGGATAACAGCAGGCTCAGGAATAATGATTTCACAGTACTGGGGAAAGAAGGACATAAAAGCTATTGAAAAGGTCATGCCGGTGGCTTTATATGCTAATCTGCTGTCAGGCGGCATATTCACTATTCTTGCGCTTCTCATACCTGAGGGACTTATAAGGATATTCACTAACGAACCGGAGCTTATTGCAAGCGGTACACTATATATCAGGGCGGTAGCCTTATCTTATGTGCTGTGTGCAGTATCGCAGGTATATCTGATTCTTCTTAAGAATACAGGAAGGGCGGCTCAAAGCTCTGTTATCAGCTCATCAGCAGTTGCTGTTAATATAGTCTGCAATGCTGTCCTTATATTTGGACTACTTGGTATGCCACGTCTTGGCATACGTGGAGCGGCTTATGCAACTGTAATATCGAGAGTGATAGAGCTTGTATGGGCATATATTGTAGTTAACAAAGACAGGATTGCCGCTTTGGAATGGAAAGGAATTATTCATACAGATAAAGCACTGACAAGAGATTTCTGGTATTACACAACACCTGTGCTATGTGCCTCCTTAGTGTGGGGCATTGCATTTGTATTATACTCAGTTATACTTGGACATATGGGAAGTGATGCTGTTGCAGCGAATTCCATAGCCAGTATAGTAAAGAGCATGGTGCAGTGCGTTATAAGGGGTGTTAGTGCCGGGGCAGGAATTATTATAGGTAATCTTCTAGGAGCAGGTAAGCTTGATAAAGCCAGGAAATATGGTGGAAGAATTACAAGACTGTCAATAGCCATTGGGATAATAACAGGTCTGCTTCTTATCGTTGTAGCTCCGGTTGTATCGCGTGCAGCCCCTATGTCAGATACAGCGAAGGGGTATCTTGGCTTTATGCTGATAGTCCTCGGCATTAATCTGATGGGGCAGTCGGTGAATACAACTGTTCTGGATGGGATATTCTGTGCCGGAGGTGATGCAAAGTTTGATATGAAGGGGAATATTGGTGCAATGTGGTGCTTTGCGGTTCCGCTTGGCTTTATAGCAGCATTTGTATTCAATGCACCAGTCTGGCTTGTATATATCATAATAAGCCTGGATGAGCTGGTAAAGCTCCCGGCAGTATATATACATTATAAGAAGTATATCTGGGTAAGAAATATTACAAGATAAAACATTAGTGAAAAATACCGGGGATAGTTGTTTCTATTTAAAAAAGTTATTGGATATGTTATAATACTTCTATATTGGATTTTAATTGTCACGCAGGAGGAATGGTGATGGCTGATATTGATGAGCTTAAAAAGAAACTTGAAGATGGATGGATAAAGGGTGAACCTTATGTATTTGTAAGTTATGCAAGTAAGGATAAAGAGAAGGTTTATGAATTTGTATATGAACTTAGAAAACGTGGAATTAATGTATATATAGATATAGAACTTCAGGAGAATATTTCTAAGAACTGGTTACAGAATATTAAGGAGCGTTTATATGATGTTGATTGTGTTGCTATGATTTCATTTCTTAGTCTTAACTATTTCCGTAGTTATGCCTGCCTTATAGAACAGCTTGTAACACGTTCAGAGGATTTAAAGATGGAAAAAGGCAAGTATCTTGAGAATTTTTATATTGCATTGGATGATAATATGTCTACAATACAAAAAATGGAAGATGCAGTGTATAATAATACAGTTGCAAAAGAAAGTCAGAGTATGGCAATAAAGATGGTTCCAGAGGAAGTAAATGTCCTTAAAGATGTTATGGAAGATAATATTGCAGTAAAGAGCAAGTTAAAGAAAGATGTCAGGTCAACTATAGATGGTCTGAATACAGCACATAGAGTTGCGATAAGTATGCTAAGTTATATTTTTAAAGAGTCAAGCTATAGTATTCAGAAATATGGAACAGCTGGTGATTGTGCACAGTTAATGTATAACAATTTTACTAATGACAAGAATGACAAAATTAATATTGATGTATTAGAAGAACTCAAAAAAAAGTACAACAATGCCTCATCATCTGCCACAACTACATCATCTACAGCAAGTCAGAGCAGTGCTTCTGCACCAGCCGTTAAGAATAATACTACAGAAGTTGACATTGAGAATAATAGAACTTCTGATAATATTCAGAGTACAGAGTATAGCAATGTGGCAAATAATAATGATACAAATAGCGATGAAATAAACAGCAATGATATTATTGGCGATGAAAACAACACAGCAATAGACAGCGTTGCTACAGATGACCTTGCCACATCAACAGACAACATCAACACAACTGATAACAGCAGGACAAGACAGGCTACAAGTACAGGTGATATCAGATTTACGCTTTATGGCAAGGAGTATGAGCTTAATCAGTCAGATATGATGCTTACATTTTTTGCACACGTTCTTAATAAACATCAGGATATTGTGGACGAACTTCCTTCGTATAATGGGATGAACTGCGTATCTGATGTTGATTACAGTCTTCCAGAGAATCGTAAGGCAGATATGCCTACATATTTCAGAAGTTGTGAATTCTTTGAATTCGCTAATGGAAGCCATATATGCGTTGGAACATCATATTCAGTAGTAGACAAGTTAAAGAAAATGGCACTTCTGCTTAATATATGTGGTGAAAGCCCAGAGATATTCAGCTCAGAACAGGTTGAACTTCCAGCGGTAAAGGTCAGAGGTGGTTCTTCTGCTGGCGGCAAGGGAAGTGGAGCACTTGTGAAATTCAGCGTATATGGTAATGAATACGCGCAGAACCAGACAGATATGCTTGGAACAATATGCAGTTCTGTTATAGCTAAGCACCCAGACAAGTTAGAGGAAGCAGCAGATGCTTTATTATGTATTGATGTTAAAGATTATACAGATGTTGCTAAAGAAGACAGACCAGTATATTTCTCATTAATGAACAGATATGAAGTAAATGGTACAGCTTATAGTGTTGGTGGAAGCTTCGGAATGAAAGAAAAGCTTAAAATGATTGCTAAATTACTTATAATGTGCGACGAAAGCAAGGATATAATTGATATAGAAGACTATGAGATACCAGATGTAAAGGTTAAGGCGGCTGCAGGCACTAAGAAGAAAATTAATTACTTTGATTAATTGGAAGTATTACAAGATAGGAGTAGTTTTATGTTTGATGTAGCAGTAGAACAGATAGTAAAGGTAAAACCGCCTAAGACAGCAGTTGTTTATAAGGCATTGCTTATAATAGGTTGTATTGTGGCGGCTACAACCATACCACAGACAAGAACATTTGGAATAATTGTGCTTGCATTATTTGCGGTGATGACATTTTTGGTATTCCAGTATTATAATGCAGAGCTTGAGTATTCGATAGTGGATGATACGCTTACGATTGATAGGATTATGGCAAAATCAGCAAGAAAAAGATGTGGTGTGTATACACTTTCAAGAGCAAAGCTTGTGGCAAGAGCTGATTCGCAGGATGCACTCCGTATGAACCATATGGACGTTAAGACTTATGATTATTCAGTTGGTGCAAGCAACCACGATTCGGTTGTCATATATGCTTATAATGAACATAACGAACTGGTCAGGGTATTTGTATATCCTGATGAACGTATTCTTCACAGCATACAAAATGTTGTTGAAAAAGATGTGTTTAAAGTTATTGACTTTTAAAAAATGCTCTGATACAATTCTAATATTATAAACAAAAGGAATATGATAGAACGTTTATCAGATTTCTCCACACAGAAATGTCCGAATTAAGTATTCGGATTTTTTTGTACCAAGAATTGCGTTATTATGCGCATATAACTTAATTATTTTATTCACAGGAAAGCGAGGACAAAGGAAAATGGGTACAATTATTGGTGAGGGCATTACATTTGACGATGTGTTATTAGTTCCACAGTATTCAGAAGTAACACCTAATATGATCGATTTAACAACTAATCTTACAAAGAATATTAAGCTTAATATTCCTTTGATGAGTGCAGGTATGGACACAGTTACTGAACATAGAATGGCAATCGCTATGGCAAGACAGGGTGGTATAGGTATTATCCACAAGAATATGTCAGTTGAGCAGCAGGCAGAGGAAGTTGATAAGGTAAAAAGATCAGAGAATGGAGTAATTACAGATCCATTTTTCTTACATCCAGATAATACATTACAGGAAGCTAACGAACTTATGGGTAAGTTCAGAATTTCTGGTGTTCCTATCACAGATGATGATAGAAAGCTTGTTGGTATTATTACTAACAGAGATCTTAAATTTGAAGAAGATTTCTCAAGACCAATTAAGGAATGTATGACAAGCGAGAATCTTGTAACAGCTCCAGTTGGAATTACTCTTGAAGAGGCTAAGAAGATCCTTGGCAAGGCAAGAAAAGAAAAGCTTCCAATCGTTGATGATGAATTCAAGTTAAGAGGGCTTATTACAATAAAGGATATTGAGAAGTCTATTAAGTATCCTGCATCTGCACATGATTCACAGGGAAGACTTCTTGCAGGTGCTGCAGTTGGTATTACAGCCAATGTTATGGATAGAGTTCAGGCTCTTGTTGATGCAAGTGTTGACTGTATTGTAATTGATTCAGCACATGGTCACTCTAAGAATATTATTACAACATTAAAGAATATCAAGTCAGCATTCCCTGATTTACAGGTAATCGCTGGTAACATTGCTACAGGTGCAGCTGCTAAGGCACTTTGCGAAGCTGGTGTAGATGCAGTTAAGGTTGGTATAGGACCTGGTTCTATCTGTACAACAAGAGTTGTTGCTGGTATTGGTGTACCTCAGGTAACAGCAGTTATGGATGCTTATGCAGAAGCTAAGAAGTTCGGTATTCCAGTTATCGCTGATGGTGGTATCAAGTTCTCAGGTGATATTGTTAAGGCTATTGCTGCCGGTGGTAGTGTATGTATGCTCGGAAGTCTTCTTGCAGGCTGTGATGAAGCTCCTGGTTCATTTGAGTTATTCCAGGGCAGAAAGTATAAGGTTTATAGAGGTATGGGTTCTATTGCAGCTATGGAGAATGGAAGCAAGGACAGATACTTCCAGACAGGTGCTAAGAAGCTTGTTCCAGAAGGTGTTGAAGGACGTGTTGCATATAAGGGACTTGTTGAAGATACAATATTCCAGCTTATGGGAGGTCTTCGTTCAGGTATGGGTTATTGTGGAGCACCTACAATTCCATTGCTTCAGGAGACAGGTAAGTTTATTAAGATGTCATCTGCTGCATTAAGAGAGAGTCATCCACACGATATTCATATCACTAAGGAAGCCCCTAACTACTCAGTAGAGAACGCTTAATATAAAGCTGTTATTATAAACAGATTAGAATAATAGATATTTAATCAACCCCGGCATTAATTAATTTTAATGCTGGGGTTGTTTGTGCGTCAATTTTAGTGTATTATCTTTGGGATATTAAATGTGAAATATGCACAAGTTGTATATGATAAATGTGGCAAATTGAATAAACTGTCTAAACAATTAAACTGATAAGCATTTATAAGTGAAAATAAAATCCGATAATAAGTGTTTATAAGTGAAAATTGATGTTGCTAATATATGTTTTCTTGATGTATAATAATCTTACAGTAAAATTGTATGAATAATGTATTTATAGAAGGTTATGCACAAGGAGAAGAGGTATGCAGGATAAGATGATTAACAAGTATATTGCTAAGAATCATTCTGGATCTGTATTTACTGACAATGAATTGCAGGTTATCAAGGATGGTAATATAGATGATATGGTTACAACATTTCTTGATATGAATACAGAATATTATAATAAGCAGATGCAGAGTGTTTTAAAGGTATTTACACAGTTTATGAGCACTGAGATTGAACTTGAGAGAATAATATATCAGAAGGAATTTGATGGCAAATTTGTTGGCTGTCAGATTATGGACGGAGATATAGATGTATTCTTAGGGATAGCAGGTGAAGATGCTGACCTTCTTTGCGTTGCATCTACATTTTCCCAGGAAGATATGAATAAGTTTGATGCTGATGCTTATGATGCAATATGCGAGCTTATTAATATTATTAATGGTGCATATGCGACTAAGCTCAGTTATGAAGAGATA
The DNA here is from genome assembly GCF_040096425.1 of Lachnospira sp. CLA-JM-H23. NCBI lineage: Bacteria > Bacillati > Bacillota > Clostridia > Lachnospirales > Lachnospiraceae > Lachnospira > Lachnospira sp. CLA-JM-H23. The sequence continues at coordinate 202,894 of NZ_JBBMET010000004.1, read as the reverse complement.
GAGGTGTCTTTACACCCACCAGTATTTTATCAGGATACACAGATTAAAGCGGATAATGGAATGTATGTAGTTACATTTAATATGAAAGGACATAGATTTAATCTGCTTATGGTTGCAGATGATAAAGTTAAGCTTAATGTATAAAAATATATGTACATAGTTAAGGCGTATTACAGAAGCTGAAGTTGTTAATAATCATCAGTCAATTATTTGTTAGTTGATGAATTGTTATAGATATATTGCATTTGCAGTTGATTACAGATACTAAATGCTTCTGCACAAGCCGGGTGGTTAATTATAGACATATGGAACGGAGGAATATTATGGCGAAGATTTTGATAGTAGATGATTCTAAGACTTCAAGAAAGTTCTTAAGAAATATGCTTGAACAGGCTGGACACGAGATTGTTGCAGAGGCTGTTAACGGAGCAGAAGGCGTTGAAAAGTTCAGAATATACAGACCGGATATAACAACTATGGACATTACAATGCCGGTTCTTGGCGGAATAGATGCAGTTAAGGATATTATAGAGATAGACCCTGATGCCAAGATTATTATGGTAACAGCGGCAGGACAGAAGGCTAATATGATAGAGGCTCTTAAGAAAGGAGCGGCTGATTTTATACAGAAGCCTTTTGATATGGACGTGATTGTTAATACAATTGAAAAGGTTATGGAAGAATAGATGTACAATTATAGATTACAACTTCAATATGATGGTGGGAGATATGACGGCTGGGTCAGAATGGGCAAGGACTCCAATTCTAACACTATAGAATGTAAGATTAAAGAGATAATTCAGAAGATGACAGGTGAAGATATTGATATATATGTTGGATGCAGAACAGAAAAAGGTGTTCATGCACTTAATCAGACAGCTAATTTCAAGCTTAATGATAAGTACCAGCCTGTAGAGGTTAAGAATTACCTTAACAGATATCTTCCAAGGGATATAGCTGTTAATCGCGTGGAATTAGTAGATGAAAGATTTCATAGCCAGCTTAATGCGAGGGAGAAGACATATGTATACAAGATAGATATGGCTAATGTAGCGAATGTATTTACAAGAAAGTATGCTTATCATACATTTGATATTCCGGATATTAAGGCTATGAAGCAGGCAGCTTTTTATATGATTGGAAAGCATGATTTTAAAGCATTTACTACTGCGAAGAAGAGCAAGTCTACAGTAAGGGATATCAAAGATGTAGAGATAACTACAGATGGAGACAGTTGTGAGATAAGAATAACAGCAGATGATTTCCTTCATAATATGGCAAGATATATGATTGGTATGCTTCTTGATGTAGGAAGCGGACTTAAGAAGGTGGAAGATGTAGAGAATATTATGGCTGGCAAGGATGTTGTTATGTCACTTCCAGCTGAGAGCTATGGACTTTTCCTTGAAAGTGTTTTATACTAAATAGATGATTTTATTAAAGAATCTCGGATTTCGGGATTCTTTTCTTGTTACTTTATAATAATATATTTTATGAAGCAGAATTTAACAGGAATGGAGAATATAATGAAGACCATAATTGAACTTATGACAGATGAATTTAAGAAAGCATTTGCAGAATGTGGATATTCAGAAGAATACGCAAGAATTACTATATCTAACAGACCTGACTTATGCGAATTCCAGTGCAATGGCGCGATGGCAGCAGCTAAGACTTATAAAAAAGCTCCATTTGTTATTGCAGATGAGATAGTTGCAAAGCTTACATCTAATGGTATGTTTGACACAATTGAAAGTGTTAAGCCAGGATTTATCAATATAAAGGTAAGTGCTGGATATCTTTCAGATTATCTTAATAAGATGTCAGAAGATGATAAGTACGGATATGAGAACAGCGAGGAAGCTAAGACTGTAATAGTGGATTATGGTGGAGCTAATGCAGCTAAGCCATTACATGTAGGACATTTAAGATCTGCTGTAATTGGTGAGAGTGTTAAGAGAATTAACAGATACGCAGGCAACAATACAATAGGTGATGTACACCTTGGAGACTGGGGACTTCAGATGGGTCTTATCATAGAGGAGTTAAGGGACAGAAAGCCTGAACTTCCATATTTTGATGAGGCGTATACAGGAGAGTATCCAAGTGAACCCCCATTTACGATATCAGAGCTTGAACAGATATATCCGGCGGCAAGTGCTAAGTCTAAGGAAGATGAAGAATTCGCTAAGAGAGCACACGAATCCACACTTAAGCTTCAGAGCGGGGACAGAGCATGCACAGCAATATGGAAGCATATTATGAATGTTTCCAAGAAGGATTTAAAGAAGAATTATGATAATCTTAATGTATCATTTGACTTATGGAAGGGTGAAAGTGATGCACAGCCATATATTAAAGATATGGTTGATAAGATGGTTGAAGATGGAATTGCCTATGAAAGCCAGGGAGCTACAGTAGTAGATATTGCAGAGCCAACAGATACTAAGGAACTTCCTCCTTGCATAGTAAGAAAGTCAGACGGTGCGGCACTTTATGCTACATCAGATCTTGCAACTATTGTTGAGAGAGAGAAGTTATATAAGCCGGATACATACATTTATCTCGCTGATAAAAGACAGGAGCTTCATTTTACTCAGGTATTCAGAACAGCTAAGAAGGCTGGAATTGTAAGACCAGATGCAGATATGAGATTTGTTGGTTTTGGTACTATGAATGGAAAGGATGGCAAGCCATTTAAGACACGTTCAGGTGGTGTTATGCGTCTTGAACATCTTATATCTGATATTAATGAAGTTATTCTTAATAAGATTAAAGAGAACCGTTCAATGACGGATGAAGAAGCTGATAAGATATCTAAGATTGTGGGTCTTGCTGCACTTAAGTATGGTGATTTATCTAATCAGGCATCTAAAGATTATGTATTTGATGTAGATAGATTTGCTTCATTTGAAGGTAATACAGGTCCTTATATTTTGTATACAATAGTAAGAATAAAGTCTATTCTTGCAAAGTATAAGGAAACAGGCGTAAGTGTTGGTAATCTTACAATACTGCCTTCAAAAGAACAGTCAGAGAAGGCTTTATCACTTGCACTTATTAAGTTCTCAGATGTTATAGATGGAGCATACAAGGATAATGCACCTCACAAGATATGCCAGTATATATATGAGGTTTCTAACTCATTTAACGGATTTTATCATAACACAAAGATTCTTGCAGAAGAGGATAAGAAACAGCAGGAAAGCTATATTGCATTAATCACACTTACTAAAGAGATACTTGAAACTTGTATTGATTTATTAGGTATACAGTGTCCTGACAGAATGTAGAGATTGGAGATATTATATGAAGTTATTATCATTTGCAATTCCATGTTATAATTCAGCAGCATATATGGAAAAATGTATCAAATCATGCCTTGCAGGTGGTGACGATGTAGAGATAATAATTGTTGATGATGGTTCAACAAAAGATGATACATTAAAGATTGCCAAGGAATATGAAGCAAAATATCCTAACATAGTCAAGGCTGTACATCAGGAGAATGGTGGACATGGACAGGCTGTTAATACAGGTCTTGCCAATGCCACAGGGATGTTCTTTAAGGTTGTAGACAGCGATGACTGGGTTGATGTTAAAAGCTATAAGAAGATATTAACTAAGCTTAAGAGCTTTGTTGAGGAAGATGACCTCCCAGATATGCTTATTGCGAATTATGTATATGAAAAGGTTGGTGCTAAGAGAAAGAAAGTCATTCACTATGAGAATGCACTTCCAGTTGACAGAATGTTTGGATGGAATGAGATGGGACATTTCAAGGTAGACCAGTATATTCTTATGCACTCAGTAATATACAGAACACAGCTTATAAAGGAATTCGGTCTGAAGCTTCCTGAGCATACATTTTATGTAGATAATATATTTGTATTTGAGCCATTGCCGGTTGTTCAGAAAATGTACTATATGAATGTTAATTTCTACAGATATTTTATTGGAAGGGAAGACCAGTCAGTTAATGAAACAGTTATGATTTCAAGAATTGACCAGCAGTTAAGAGTTACAAGACGTCTTATAGATTCATATCTTGGCAATAAGCCTGTCAATGAAAGATGCAGAAAGTATATGGTGACATATCTTAGAATTATGATGGAAGTATCATCAATATTTCTGATTATATCAGGCACAGATGAGAACCTTGTTAAGAAAAAGGAACTTTGGAAATATGTTAAGGATTCAGATTCCAAGCTCTATAAAGAGTTAAGATACAGCATACTTGGCAATACAGTTAATCTTCCGGGCAAAGTCGGCAGAGGAATATCTAAGACTGGTTATAAAGTAATGAATAAACTTATTGGATTTAATTAAAATGGCGTGTGCAGAAATGAGGGAATACTATGATATTAGATTTGTTTAAACTTGACGGAAAAGTAGCAGTTGTCACAGGTGCTAACACAGGTCTAGGACAGGGAATGGCAGTAGCTTTAGCTCAGGCAGGAGCTAAGGTTCTTGGCGTTGCAAGACGTTCCTGCGAAGATACTAAGAATAAGATAGAAGCAGATGGTGGTGCGTTCTCAGAGGTTATAGCTGACCTTTCAGATATGGCTTCAATAGATGTAGTTATGAAAGCAGCGATTGATACATATGGCAGAGTAGATATTCTTGTTAATAATGCGGGAATTATTAAAAGACAGGATGCAATTGAATTCACAGAGGAGAATTGGGATTCGGTAATTCAGGTTAATCAGAAAATGGTATTCTTCTTAAGTCAGGCATTTGCTAAGCAGCTTATGAAGCAGGGAGAAGGCGGAAAGATAATTAATGTATGCTCAATGCTTTCATATCAGGGTGGAATAAGAGTTCCGTCATACACAGCAAGCAAGAGTGCAATTATAGGCTTAACAAGAGCGTTAGCCAATGAATGGGCAAAGTATAACATTAATGTAAATGGAATTGCGCCAGGATATATGGCAACTAATAACACAGCACAGTTAAGAGATGATGCCGACAGAAGCGAAGCTATTCTTGACAGAATTCCAGCAGGCAGATGGGGCACACCACAAGATATGGAAGGTGCAGTAATATACCTTGCATCTAAAGCCTCAGACTACGTCAACGGCTTTACCCTGGCAGTAGACGGCGGCTGGTTGGCAAGATAAAACAAAAAATTATGAAATAGCTATTAAAAGAGCTTTCCAATTAAAGGAAAGCTCTTTTTTGCTTATAGACTTAGACTTATATACCAAAATGGGACTTATAGGACAAAATGTGTTGATAAAAACCTCAACTAAAAAACAGGCAGACTTTAACGAAGTTTAGATGTTAAAGTCTGCCTGTTTCCTCATAATTAAACATATTTAATCCGTGTCGATATCTCCCTTTATTTGGTAAGCACATTTTTAAAATATTTTAACATAAACATTTTACGATAATTATTTAGTATTCGCATAATTTCGCTAATTACATTTTACATTCTGCCATACTCAGTTGTGTAGCTTTACTATATTGCAAGCTGGGTGCTTTTGCAGCCGTCGGCACTTAGCGGCTGTATTTTAGCAGCTTACGTGTCCGCTACGGCTACAAGCAGCGAGAGCGTGCCCAGCGGTAATATAGTAAAACTACACAACGTCCGTATGAGCCTAGTACACTATCCTGCACTTATTTCTATCTACATGCTCCATAATAAATCCGCCCACATTCTTCTTGATATTCTCAGGCATATCATTACTATTAAGCATTACAACCATTTGCTTCCCATTAAACAACATATAATATCCATATTTGAAATATACAGTTGTGAATTGTTCCCATTCGTAAGTATATATTAAATTATGGTCTGGGATATCAGCAAGTATCGCGTTATCCATTAATGTTATTGTGCAGGGAGCATCTTCTGATGAATCTCTGTGCTTCAAGTGGTAATTAACGCTTGATTTGAACTGGAATGCAAATATGTATATAGGATAGAACCAGCATATTGCATATATAATTAATAAAAATGTGTTGTATCTGCCAGAGGCAAGCATAATTATTGAGATAACGGCAGGAACCCACGAAAGTATAAGTTCGACAGGGTTTCTTAAAAATCTGTTCCAGAATACAATCTTTTTGTAATCATTGCCTGAAGCTTTCAGGGTAGTATTATATTTGTAAATATTATCCATAAATTCTCCTGTTCTTACATAGTAATGTGCTGCAATATTTTAATTAAGTGTTCTGCATATACCAGTTGGAAAACACTTGCAGAATGAGTTTATAAAATCTGCATAAAAACATAATATTCATAATATCACGCATAGTTTAATAAAACAATTAAAAATTGCATTTCATTTCGTATGTAATTTAAAAAATATATAAAAACAGTTCCCAAACTGGTATAAATATTATATAATTAGTCTATGTAAAACATTCTGGAGGCAGGAGTTTTGGGAGAGACTAATAAGAAGTTTGAAGTGTTGTCAGAATTGATAGAAAGCCTTGAGTCAAGAGATACATTTCAGCATACAGTAGAACTAATATTACATAAGACTATAGCATACATTAATGCTGATTGTATTGCATTGCTTCAGAAGGGTTCAGATGATGAATGGACAGTAATTGCATCTGAGGGTGAATGTATAGAGGAAGCTAAGAAATGCGATGTTATGGCACTGAATGGTGAGAACAGCATAAGCGTTCCTATTAGGATTAATGACATAGATGCTATGCATTTTGTCATATATGATAAGAACAATATAAAGCTATGGTCCGATAATGAGGACAATATGCATTTTATATATGATGTTACAGGTATTATTCAGAGTATTGCCCAGATGAGAGTAACTAATAATTCACTGCTCTCATCATATGAAGTCTTAAAGGATATTCTTAATAACATAGGTTCAGGTATTATTGTATGTGATACTGCTACAGGCAATATTCTGTTTGAGAATAAGGTGGCGGCTGAGTCGAAGGAGATTAAAGATACAATAAAAGAATGTATGCAGGATATTCTTGTACCGGCAGAAGAAGATGTAGAGAAGACCCTTGAAGAATATATTAATAATGCTGAGGGCAATAATATTGATGGATATTATGATTTTTCTGATTATACAAGAGAATACATAAGACCTGTGGAGAAGTATAATGCTGAGTCAGGTCTGTGGTTTGAAGTAAGATTTACCAAGCTTATATGGATAGATGCAAGTGAGGTGATTGTATGTACAGCTTCTGATATAACACAGAAGAAAAAGAATCAGCAGAAGATTGAATTTCAGGCACATAACGATTTCCTTACCGGTCTTTATAATCGTATGAAGTGTGAGTCAGACTTAAAGACTATAATTAACGAAGCTATAAGAGATGGTGTTAAGGGTGCGGTTTTGTTTATCGACCTTGATGATTTCAAGCACATTAATGATGGTCTTGGACACCAGTATGGAGATATTCTTTTACAGCAGATTGCGGCAGGACTTCAGAGTATAGTAGGTCTTAGAGGCAGATGTTACAGAATGGGTGGTGACGAATTTGTTGCCATAGTAATGCCTGATATGTTCCTTGAATTAGAGAGAATTGCCAATAAGGTTAAAGAGATATTTAACAAACCGTGGTATCTTATGGAGACAGAATATTTCTGTACTATGAGTATGGGTATTGCGGTATTTCCAGATGACAGCAAAGATGTACACGAGATTATCAGAATGGCTGATATAGCAATGTATGAGTCTAAGAAGAATGGTAAGAATGGATATTCTTTTTATGATGTGTGCAACAAACAGAATTCTGTAAGACGCCTTGATATTGAAAATAATATGCGGCAGGCTGTTGCGACAGGAATTGATGAATTTGTTGTATTCTACCAGCCTGTAGTTGATATTAACACAGAGGAATGTGCATCGTGTGAAGCACTGGTAAGATGGGACAGTAAGTCGCTTGGATTTATGGGTCCGGGTGATTTTATTCCGCTTGCTGAATATCTTGGACTTATAACTTCAATTGGTGATTATGTTCTTGAGGAAGCCTGCAGACAGTGCAGATACTGGAATGAACATGGTATGCCGGATTTCCATATCAATGTTAATCTGTCGGTTGTCCAGCTTCTTCAGAAAGATATAGTAGATACAGTAGCTAAAGTGCTTAAGAAGACAGGAGTTAATCCTAGGAATATCGTGCTGGAGATTACAGAGAGCTTTGCTATTAATGATATGGACAGGGTTCTTAATATAATTAATGGCATAAGGGAATTAGGACCAAAGATAGCTCTTGATGATTTCGGTACAGGATATTCATCACTTAACTACATTAAACAGCTTCCTTTTGATATTATTAAAGTTGACAAGACATTTATTGATGATATAACGGAAGATGAGTATGCACAGGCATTCATTAAGCTTATAGTTGAATTGTCTGCTACTATAGGAACTAAGATAGTTGTAGAAGGTGTTGAGGATAAGAGCCAGTTAGATATATTAAGAGAGCTGGGTGTTGACTTCATACAGGGATACTATTATGGTAAACCTGAACCTGCTTACGAGTTTGAAAGATTAAATTTTAAGGGGAGGATTAATATATGAGAATGTTGATTAAGAACGGAAGAGTTATTGACCCTGCAAGTAACACTGATGACATTAGGGATATTCTTGTTGAAGATGGGGTTATAGCAGAAGTGGCAAAGGATATCGACAAGGCAGCAGATACAGTTATTGATGCTAAGGGCTGTATGGTTATGCCAGGACTTGTGGATTTACATGTACATTTCAGAGAACCAGGCTTTGAACATAAGGAAACAATAAGAACTGGTGCAAGAGCTGCGGCAAGAGGTGGATTTACAACAGTGTGCCCAATGCCTAATACTAAGCCTGCAATTGACAGCGTTGAGATGGTTGAATACATAAAGAATAAGTCAGAAGAAGTAACAGATATTAATATTCTTCCTATAGCAGCTATGACAGCAGGTCAGGACGGAGAGTATATAACTGATTATGAGAGGCTTTATGAGGAAGGAGCTGTAGCAGTAAGCGAGGATGGGAAGTCTGTTATGAATGCTAGAGTAGCAAGACAGGCTATGAGGCTTGCGGCAGAAGTAGGAATACCGGTATTTGCACATTGTGAAGATAAGGATCTTGCAGCAAGGGGAGTTATGAATGCCGGCAATAAAGCAAGAGAACTTGGATTTTACGGAATTATGAATTCTGTAGAAGATATTATGGTGGCAAGAGATTTACTCCTTGCTAAGAATACGGGTGCCAAGCTTCATATATGCCATGTTTCAACAGAGGACAGCGTAAGAATGATAGCGGCAGCCAAGAAAGAAGGTCTTGATGTTACAGCAGAGGTAACGCCACACCATTTAACACTTACAGAAGATGATATTAATGAAGATGATGCTAACTACAAGGTTAATCCGCCATTAAGAACTAATAAGGATAAAGATATGCTTATTAAGGGCCTTAAGGACGGAACAATAGACATAATTGCAACAGACCACGCACCACATCATCTTACAGAGAAAGACAGAGGTTTTGTAGAAGCACCATTTGGAATATCAGGTCTTGAAACAGCTGTTGCTATTATAATGACAGATCTTGTTAAGAAAAATGTTATTACACCTCTTGAGATGGCAGATAAGATGAGTTATACACCTGCTAAGATTATCGGTATAGACAAGGGAACACTTCTTGTTGGCAAGACTGCTGATATTACTATAATTGATCCGGATGCAGAGTATGTTATAGACAGTAAGACATTTGCTTCAAGAGGCAAGAACACTCCATTTAACGGCAAGAAGGTAAGTGGTGAGATTAAGTATACAATAGCTGGTGGTAAGATTGTATATTCTAATATCAACGGAACAGAAGTTATTATTGATAAAGATGTTCCAAAGTTGTAATATAAGATAGATTAATTGATATGTAAGGAGAATATAGATGATTAACAAATTAGTTGACAAAATCGTTAAGACAAATGCACCTGTAGTTGTAGGCTTAGATCCTATGATGAAGTATATTCCAGAGCATGTTCAAAAGGAAGCTTTTGAGCAGTATGGAGAAACTCTTGAAGGTGCGGCAGAAGCTATCTGGCAGTATAATAAGGCAATCATTGATAATATATATGATATTGTACCAGCAGTTAAGCCACAGATTGCTATGTATGAGCAGTTCGGTATTGAAGGACTTAAGGTGTTTAAGAAGACTGTTGATTATTGTCACGAGAAGGATATGGTTGTAATCGGTGATGTTAAGAGAGGCGATATAGGTTCAACATCTGAGGCTTATGCAGTAGCACATCTTGGAAAGGTTAAAGTTGGTTCTAAGCTTTTAACACCATTTGATGAAGATTTTGCAACAGTTAATCCATATCTTGGTTCTGACGGAATTAATCCATTTATTAAGGTATGCAATGAGGAAGACAAAGGTATATTTATCCTTGTAAAGACTTCTAATCCTTCAAGTGGAGAATTTCAGGATCAGCTTATAGACGGCAAGCCATTATATGAGCATGTAGGTGCTAAGGTTAATGAATGGGGAAGCCAGTGTATGGGCGATACTTATAGTAATGTAGGTGCGGTAGTTGGTGCTACATATCCAGAGATGGGTAAGGTATTAAGAAAGGTTATGCCAAAGGCTTATATCCTTGTTCCTGGTTATGGGGCACAGGGTGGCAAGGCTGAAGACCTTACAGCTTTCTTTAACCCAGACGGACTTGGCGCGATAGTTAATAGTTCAAGAGGAATTATAGCTGCATATGCTAAAGATGAGTATGCTAAGTTTGGAGCTAAGAATTTCGGTGAAGCTTCAAGACAGGCAGCTCTTGATATGATTGCAGATATTAATGGAGCACTTGGAAAGTAAATAATTATTATAATAAGCGGCAGTACCACTCAGCAACAGACTGGTAATGCCGCTTTTATAAAGAATGGAGATAATATTGAGAACTTTAATTAAGAATGGACATATAATAGATCCAGCAAGACATATGTCATATAAGGCAGATATTCTTGTGGAAAATGGAATAATAAGCGGTATAATACAGGTAAAAGCATTTGATGTGCCTGTATCCGACATAGCTGTAGATGAAGTAATTGATGCAGAAGGTCTTGTGGTAGCACCTGGTCTTATAGATACACACGTTCATTTCAGGGATCCAGGTTTTACTTATAAAGAAGATATTAATACAGGAGCTGCGGCAGCTGCGGCAGGAGGTTTTACAACAGTTCTTTGTATGGCTAATACTAATCCTATAGTAGATAATAAAGAAACGCTGCAGTATGTAATAGAAAAGGGAAGAACTACGCCGATAAATGTATATTCAGCTGCGGCAGTATCTAAAGGCTTTAAGGGAGAAGAACTTACTGACTTTACGGAACTTAAGAATGGCGGGGCACTTGTATTTACAGATGATGGTATTCCACTTAAGAGTGAAATGCTTGTAAAGGAAGCTATGCAGAAAGCCAAAGAGCTTGATATGCCGTTAAGTTTTCACGAGGAAAATCCTGCATATATAGAACAACAGGGAATTAATAAAGGCGTTGTATCAGACAAGCTTAATATAGGTGGAGCACCAGCCTGCTCAGAGTATATGATGGTAGCACGGGATTGTATGCTTGCACTTGAAACCAAGGCAACAATATGTATACAGCACATAAGCTCAGCGGTATCAGTAGAGCTTGTAAGGACAGCTAAGAAGCTGGGAGCAGATGTACATGCAGAGTCTACTCCACAGCATTTTTCGCTTACAGAAGACATTGTGCTTGAGAAAGGCACACTTGCAAGAGTTAATCCACCAATAAGAACAGAAGCTGACAGGCTTGCTGTAATTGAAGGCCTTAAGGACGGAACAATAGACATAATTGCAACAGATCACGCACCACATAGCAAGGATGAGAAAGCTAAGGAGTTCAAGGCAGCACCGAGCGGAATGATAGGGCTTGAAACATCACTTGCACTTGGAATTACTAATCTTGTAAAGAAAGGCTATTTAACACTTGAGGAACTGCTCACTAAGATGACAGTTAATCCAGCAAAGCTTTACAAAATGGACAAAGGCTGTATTGAGGCTGGAAAGATAGCTGATTTGGTTATATTTAATCCAGATGAGGAGTGGGAGGTTACAGAGAATTTCGTATCGAAAGCTAGTAATTCACCATTTATCGGACAGAAGCTTTATGGTAAAATAAAATATACTATATGCAATGGAAATGTTGTATACAAGGATTTGAAATAATTAATTAAGAATGGAGAATACATATGTCATACAGAGAAAATGCATTAATAATTAAGACTTCGTGTTTAGCCGAAGGCATATATGAAATGTGGTTAAAGACAGATAAGATGGCAGGAGAGGCTGTACCGGGACAGTTCATATCGGTATATTCTAACGATGGAGCAAGACTTCTTCCAAGACCAATAAGCATATGCAGAATAGATAAAGATAATTTAAGGATTGTATACAGGGTTGCTGGAAAGGGGACAGAGGAGTTCTCTAAGATGAAGGAGGGGGAATATGTTAATATTCAAGGACCTCTTGGCAATGGATATGATATTAAGTCTATTATGGAATATGTAAAGAATGTCACAGGAAATGATTGTGCGGACACAGAGTTAAAGGCAATTCTTTTTGGTGGTGGAATTGGTGTTCCTCCAATGCTTGAGCTTGCTAAGCAGCTTGAATGTAAGAAGCAGGCTGTACTTGGTTACAGAAACTCACAGATGTTTTTAAAAGATGAATTTGAGCAGTTTGCTGATGTATATGTTGCAACAGAGGACGGAAGTGCTGGAACTAAAGGTAATGTATTAGATGCAGTAAGAGAGAATAACTTAACAGCAGATGTAATATTTGCCTGCGGCCCTACACCAATGTTAAGAGCAATAAAGGAATATGCGGTAAGCAATAATATCGCCTGTTTCGTATCCTTAGAGGAAAAAATGGCTTGCGGAATAGGAGCGTGCCTTGCCTGCGTATGTCAGTCAACAGATATTGATGACCATTCAAAGGTTAAGAATAAGAGAGTATGTAAAGAAGGCCCTGTATTCAATGTTAAGGAGGTAGAGTTATAATGGCTAATAGAGTAAATCCAATTAATCCGGCAGACGTTAATATGAAAGTAAATATTGCGGGAGTTGAATTTAATAATCCTGTTACTGTTGCCTCAGGAACATTTGGTTCAGGTATGGAATATTGTGAGTATGTAGACCTTAATAAATTAGGTGCGGTCACAACTAAGGGTGTGGCAAATGTACCTTGGCCGGGCAATCCAACACCTAGAATAGCAGAGACTTACGGTGGAATGATTAATGCAATCGGACTTCAAAATCCGGGGCTTGATACATTTGTAAAGAGAGATATTCCATTTCTTAAGCAGTATGATACTAAGATAATAGTAAATGTGTGTGGAAAGACAGAAGAAGATTACGTTGATGCTGTGGAAAAGTTAGGCGAACAGCCAGTTGATATGCTTGAGATTAACATATCCTGCCCTAATGTAAAAGAGGGTGGTATTGCTTTCGGACAGGTTCCAGCTTCAGCAGAGCGTATTACAAAGGCAGTAAAAAAGGTTGCCAAGCAGCCTGTAATTATGAAGTTAAGCCCTAATGTGACAGATATTACAGAGATGGCTAAGGCTGTTGAGGCAGGTGGTGCTGATGCGGTATCCCTTATTAATACATTAACAGGAATGAAGATTGATATTAACAGAAGAACATTTGCAGTTGCCAATAAGACCGGAGGACTTTCAGGTCCAGCTATAAAGCCTGTTGCAGTAAGAATGGTATATCAGGTTGCCAATGCTGTAGCACTTCCTATTATTGGAATGGGCGGAATTGCCAATGCAGATGATGCACTTGAGTTTATTATGGCAGGTGCAACGATGGTATCAGTTGGTACAGCTAATTTTAATGACCCTCTTACAACAATTAAGGTTGTGGACGGAATAAGAGATTATTGTGCTAAAAATGGAGTAGCAGACATTAACGAGCTTATTGGCTGCGTTAAGTAAAATTACAATTTAACAAAGACTTTACATAGATTTCTCGTAGCAGTGGTATTGCATTTTACATACCACTGCTATTCTTTTATCTGTCGATAAGACATAGACCTTTAAAAGAAAAGTGAGGAAAAAATTTATGAGAAAGATGAATTTTAAGAAAAGCGCAGCTGTAATTCTTAGTACAGTATGTATGGTAACAGCACTTGTTGGCTGTGGAAGCAGCAGTGCAGATAATGGAGCAGATGCAGACTCTAACCTTAGCGGAAGCATAACAGCAGCAGGTTCATCAGCATTAAAGCCACTTGTTGATGATGCGGCAGACCTTTTTAATGAAAAATATCCAGATGTTAACATAACAATCGATGCAGGTGGTTCTGGTGAAGGACTTAAGCAGGTATCAGAGGGAACAGTTAACATTGGTAACTCTGATGTGGAGGCAGCAGAAAAGCTTGATGCAGCTAAGGCAGCAGAACTTGTAGACCATAAGGTATGTGTAGTAACAATGGCACCTATCGTAAACAAGGACGTAACAGCAGGTGGTGTTAAGAACCTTACAAAGGCACAGCTTACAGATATTTTTACAGGAAAGATTACTAACTGGAAAGAAGTTGGTGGTGCTGATGAAGCAATCGTGCTTATCACTCGTCCAGAATCTTCTGGTACAAGAGCAACATTTAAGAAATACGCATTAGATGGTGCAAGCGAAGCTTCTAACAAGTCAATGGAAACAGATGATTCAGGTGTACTTTTACAGAATGTTAAGACAACAAAGGGTGCTATCGGATATGTAGCTTTATCTTACCTTGTAAGCAACCCAGGCGTTGATACAGTATCAATTGATGGTGTTGAACCAACACTTGAGAATACATATGCTGGCAAATACCCAGTATGGACATACGAGCATATGTACACAAAGGGCAACGCAGATGAAGTATCCCAGAAGTTCCTCGACTACATCACATCAGATGAATACGGCAAGAAAATGGAATCATTAGGCTACGGCGTATCATCAAAGATGACAGTAAAAGAACACTAAAAAATAGTTGTTAAAACCCCCTTAATTAAAAAGTAAGATAAAATCTTACAAATCATCAGCAACCAAAATTAACATTAAAAGATTGAAAGAAAATCAATCAAAAAATTATAAGACTACAATTAAATCAAGATAAAAAATAAATGTTAGAAAAATTGATAGTCATAAAAAATATAGGATTTAGGCGAGCAGTATCCTGCCCGCCTAAACGCATAGAAATTAATAACATATAAAATGAAAATGTAAAAAAGAAATAACAAAGAGCAAATAACGAAGAATAAATAACAAAGAGTAAAGAAGATACATAAAGCTGATAAACAATTCAACGCAGATTAATCGCAACCCAGTTGTGTGGAGTGTTATATTGCAAGCTGGGTACTGTTGAAACCGTCGGCACTTAGTGGCTGTCCTTTAGCCGCTTAGTACCGCTACGGTTTCAAGTAGCGGGAGCGTGCCCAGCGGTAATATAACACTCCGCATAACGTCCGTAGCTATTAATCCCAACCGTTGAACATATAACAGCCACATTTTATATGTTAAGAATGGAGAAAGTATGAATATTAAAAGAGGTATGTTTACCAAAGAGTACCTGTGGCGTACAATCGTCACCCTGTGTGGTCTTTTCGTTATAGTGCTTACTCTTGGAATAGGTGGATTTCTTGTATACAAGGGTTCAGGAACATTCTTAAAATTCAATCATTCAATCGGTGAGTTCCTGTTTTCACCTGACTGGGCACCTATAGACAATATGGAAGGCGGCGGTTCAGTAGGTACACTTATATTTATAGTAGGTTCATTAAGCACCTGTGGTCTTGCACTGTTTATTGCGACACCATTTGCACTTGGTTCAGCTATATTTATGACAGAGATTTCACCTAAATTTGGTGAAAAATTTTACCGCCCTGTAATCCAGATATTTGCAGGAATTCCTTCAGTAGTATATGGCTGGGTCGGACTTACCGTGCTTGTGCCATTTATAAGAGATATGTTTCACAGACAGGTAGGACATTCAATATTAGCGGCAGGTATTGTGCTTGCAATAATGATATTCCCTACAATAACAAGTGTGTCAGCAGATGCAAACAGATCAGTTCCTAAGGACTACAGAATGGGAGCTTATGGAATGGGCTCAACACGCTGGCAGACAATATATAAGATAGTGCTTCCAGCTTCAGCTTCTGGAATATTCTCAGGTATAATACTTGGTCTTGCAAGAGCATTTGGAGAGGCATTAGCAGTTGCAATGGTAATAGGACAGACAACAGCACTTCCAGACAGCATATTCTCAACAACCAAATCACTTACAACAGAGATAACAGCCCAGATGGGAAATGCGATGGAAGGCGGAGAAACTAAGACAGCGTTGTGGACACTTGCATTGCTTTTGTTCCTTATATCACTTTTGTTCATATTTTTAATACATTTTCTGTCTGCTAAGCAGTCAGAAGAATCTGGAAATAAAAAGAAGGGTGCAAAGACTAATTAAAATCACCTGTTAAAGTTAATAAAGGGTGAAAATGAATATTTGTGCGCAGAAGCGTGCACAGAAATGGAGATTATATGAATAGGATAAAACGTGCCAAGGCACAGGATAGAGTAATTACAGTTATATTTTACTGTATAGCCGTATTCTTCTTTGTACTTCTTGCTGCATTTGCCGGATATGTAATTATTAAGGGCTTTGCGGGTGCAAAACTTTCAATGTTCGGCTTTACAAGGCGTGGTGCTATAGGCAACCAGCTTTTTAATACGATATATCTTGTATTCTTGTCATTGCTTATAACAGTACCAATTGGAACATTTGCTGGAATATATCTTGCAAAATATGCCAAGGGAGGACTTATTACAAAGTTCATAAGAATATGTATAGAGACACTTTCGTCACTTCCATCTATTGTTGTTGGTTTATTTGGCTACCTCATCTTTCTTGTAATTATAGGACTGGATAAAAGCCTTATGGCTGGAGCATTGTCCGTATCAATCATAACACTGCCACTTATAACAACAACAACAGAGGATGCCATAAAAGGACTCCCTAAGGGATATTTTGAAGCGGGTATGGGACTTGGTTCAACACGCTGGCAGGCAATATTCCACATATTACTGCCAGCCTGCCTTCCAAGAATTATGACAGGTGTAATACTTGCAGCAGGACGAGGCTTTGGTGAAGCGGCAGTTCTTTTGTATACAACAGGTTCAGGAACTAACATAAGATGGGGCAACTGGAATCTTGCATCATCAACCTGTCCACTTAACCCATTTCGTTCAGCAGAGACATTATCATTGCAGATATGGGATTTACAGGTTAATGGACAAAATCAGGACCTGGCTAACCTTGCATCAGCAGTACTTCTTATACTTGTGCTTGCATTCAGCATAGGAGCTAACGTGTTAAGTAATAAGATAAATAAGAAGAACTCTGGTGAGAAAGCGTAGAAATGAGGATAAGTATGAGTAATATAGATATGAATAAGAATTCTGAAAATGGAAGCAGTAATTATACAGGTGATGATAAATTTGTAATCAAAAATCTTAATCTTCATTATGGGGATTTTCACGCATTAAAAAATATTAATATGAATATTCCTAAAAATCAGATTACAGCATTTATCGGACCATCTGGATGTGGTAAATCTACATTTTTAAAGACACTTAACAGAATGAATGACTTAATTGAGGGTGTTAAGATTGATGGTGAAGTATACCTTGACGGAGCCAATATATTTACAGAGATGGACGACATAACATTAAGACACAGGGTTGGAATGGTATTCCAGCAGCCTAATCCATTTCCTAAAAGCATATATGACAATATAGCTTACGGACCAAGGTTATTTGGAGTGCACAAGAAAGCAGAACTTGATATTATAGTAGAAAAAGCTTTAAAACAGGCTGCTATATGGGACGAGGTGAAGGACAGACTTAAAAAGTCAGCTCTTGGACTTTCAGGTGGACAGCAGCAGAGATTATGTATTGCAAGAACTCTTGCAGTTGAACCTGAGGTTATTCTTATGGATGAGCCGACATCAGCCCTTGACCCAATATCAACTTCAAGAATTGAAGACCTTGCGATTGAGTTAAAGAATGATTATACAATAATAATGGTAACACACAATATGCAGCAGGCGACAAGAATATCAGATAATACAGCCTTCTTCTTGTTAGGAGAGATGATTGAATACGACAAGACAGAGCAGTTATTCTCTATGCCTAAGAACAAGAAGACAGAAGATTATATTACAGGACGTTTTGGCTGATAATTACATATTTTAGTACCTTGTTATTAAAATATTTAAGAAGTATAATAAAGTTAATTAGTTGTAATGTGATTAATTAATATAGATATATAAATGCGAGGTATTTATTATATGGAATACGTTAAATTCGATATGCACTGTCATACAGCCGAAGGTTCAGTAGATGCCAAGGTTGGGATAGATGATTATATCAAGGTACTTAAGAGCAAAGGTTTTAAAGGAATGGTTGTAACAGACCATGACTCATATGGTGGATATGATGCGTATCTTTCATATGGTAAGAAATATGATGATTTCGTGGTATTAAGAGGCATAGAATATGATAGTCTGGAGTTCGGACATTTTATAGTTATTCTTCCACAGGATACACCTAAAGAGGTGTATGAGCTTATGAGATATAAGGGCCTTACTTTAGATAAGCTTATATATATTGTCCATTGTTGTGATGGAATATTAGGACCTGCACATCCTTATGGAGAACCATTTATGAGCTTTGCATCTACTATGTACTGGAATCAGTCAAAGCAGATTGCACATATGGTTCATTTTGATTTCGTAGAAGGTTATAATGCCTGCGAGAGTGATAAAAGCAATAAGTATGCAAGAAAGTTCGCCAAGGGGTGCAGGGTAGCACTTACAGGCGGAAGTGATGCCCATAACAGTAATTGTGTTGGTATGGGATATACACTTATTCCAGATACAATAAAGACAGAGGACGACCTTATAAAATATTATAAAGATGGCAATCATCCTAAGGTTGGTGGAACAAGATATATATATACAACCAAGGACAAGATAGGAAAGCTTAACAAAGTGCTTGTATATTCTTTTTATATGTATAACAAGATTGGAGCGATGTTTAAGTATCCTAAGAGAGCGAAAGCGTTCAGAAGTGCGTTAAGGGCATTAAACAGACGTTTTATAATATATAGAAAAAGATAATCTGTAATGACCAGAGAATTCATCATATTAACTTAATAGAACCTGTCAGCAATATTGAAATAATTGAGTGTTAGACCGTGTGCCAATAGAAGCACAGGAAAAGAGGTTAATATGAGAAATAGATTTGACAGACAGTTAGTACAACTTAATAATGAATTAATCGAAATGGGTGGCATGATTGAGAAGGCTATATCTGATACAGTAAAGGCACTTGTTAATCAGGATATTGAACTTGCTTCAAATGTAATAGAATATGACGAGGAGATTGATCATCAGGAACGTGAGATTGAACAGTTATGTCTTAAGTTATTATTACAGCAGCAGCCGGTTGCAAAGGATTTACGACTTATATCAGCAGCATTAAAGATGATTACAGATATGGAAAGAATAGGGGATCATGCAACTGATATTTCAGAGATTACAATAGAACTTTCTAAAGAATCATATATTAAGAAGCTTGACCATATACAGCAGATGGCTAAAGAAACTATGGTAATGCTAGTCCAGAGTGTTGAAGCATTTGTTAACAAGGATATGGATAAGGCAAGGACGGTTATCGTACACGATGATGTTGTTGATGATTTATTCAACAAGGTAAAGGCTGAGCTTATAGCTATGATTCACGAAGATGTTAATGCAGGTGAGCAGGCATCAGATCTGCTGATGGCTGCTAAATATTTTGAGAGAATAGGGGATCATGCGACTAACATATCAGAATGGGTTATATTCTCTATAACAGGTCAGCACCCAGATGATAAATAATAATCAATAATTGTTATTTAACATTAATTTTACATTTTACATTGAATTTACATAAGGTTCATATAAGCTTCATATAACTGTTTTACACTCCAAAATGTAAACAAAAAGTAAAGTCTATAAGAAATTTTGGAGGAAAAATGGATATATTTGGTGTATTAGCATTACTTGGAGGATTGGCGATATTCCTCTATGGAATGGATTTATTAGGTGAAGGCTTAACGGGAGCATCAGGAGGAAAGTTAGAGAATATACTTGAAAAGCTTACTTCTAACCCGATAAAGGCTGTTCTTTTAGGAGCTGGTGTTACAGCAGTTATACAGTCATCATCAGCGACGACCGTTATGGTTGTAGGTTTTGTTAATTCAGGTATTATGAAGTTAAGACAGGCAATTGGCATTATAATGGGTGCTAACATAGGTACTACCATAACTTCATGGATATTAAGCCTTACTGGTATTGAGAGTGATAATTTATTTATAAGAATGTTGAAGCCAACATCATTTTCACCAATCCTTGCAGTTATTGGTGTTGTGATGCTTGTATTCCTAAAGAAAGACAAATTTAAAAATCCAGCTAAGATATTTATTGGATTTGCACTTCTTATGTATGGTATGGAAGCTATGAGTTCATCTGTAGAGCCGCTTGCCGAAGTCCCACAGTTTCAGGCTTTATTAACAACATTTAAAAACCCAATACTTGGTATGATTGCAGGACTTGTATTTACAGCAATAATACAGAGTTCATCAGCTTCAGTTGGTATATTACAGGCATTATGTTCTACAGGAATATTAAGCTATTCAACTGTTCTTCCTATAATAATGGGACAGAATATCGGTACTTGTGCAACAGCTATGTTATCAAGTATTGGTGCAAGCAAGAATGGTAAAAGAGCAGCTATAGTTCATCTGTACTTTAATGTTATAGGTACAGTTGTATTTATGACGGTGTTCTATACAGTTAATATGTTTGTACATTTTTCATTTCTGAATGATACAGCTAATGAGATGGGAATTGCGGTAATACATACAACCTTTAATATTATTACAACTGCACTTCTTCTTCCGTTAAGAAATGTGCTTGAGAAGCTCGCATATATGACTATAAGGGTTGATGATGAGGAAAAGGCACTTATGGAAAGACAGAGTGTTAATGAATTTGCACTTTTAGATGACAGATTTCTTGAGTCACCAAGCCTTGCAGTTGAACATTGTAAGACAGTTATAGGCAATATGGCTGATATATCAAGGGAGTCATTATTTACAGCACTTGGACTTATCGGTAATTATGATGAGAATAAGGCATTGTATGTTGGTGAGCTTGAGAGCAGGGTTGATAAATATGAAGATGAGCTTGGTACATATATTATGAAGATAAGTACCAAGATACTTAATAAAGATGACTCAGAGACACTTAATATGATGCTTCACAGCATAGGCGATTTTGAAAGAATATCAGACCACGCCTGTAATCTGTGCGACTCTGCAAGAGAATTGCATAATAAGCAGATGGAATTCTCACCTAAAGCTAAGACGGAGTTAAATATATTATGTTCGGCAGTAAGAGAGGTTGTAGATATATCCTTTGATTCCTTTAAGACTAATAATATTAAAGAAGCAGATAAAGTTGAACCATTAGAAGAACTTATTGATACATTAACAGTTGAGCTTAAAGCTAGACATATAAGAAGATTAAGAGAAGGAAAATGTACTATTGAACTGGGATTTGCACATTCAGATATTCTTAATAATCTTGAGAGAGTGTCAGACCATTGTTCTAATATAGCAGTAGATGTTATCCAGTCAGATAAGGAAAATTTTGATACACACGAATATCTTGATGCAATGAAGAACAGGGATAACCAGCAGTTTGCAAGAGAATATAAAGAATACAAGGAAAAATACAGACTTCCAGAAACTAGAAAATTTGTGTAAAGCGTAGATATCAGCGGATACATTTTGTATAATTTTTTAAAGATAAAATGTATTAATATGCTGAAATCTGTCGCAGAAATCGAGGATATTATGGCATATGTATATGTTGTTGAAGATGATAAAAATATAAGCGAGATTGAAAGCTTTGCTTTAAAGAATGCAGGGCATACAGTTGTTGAGTGTGCAAGCGGCAAAGAATTTCATAAGCTTATGAGAGACAGAATACCAGATATGATACTTCTTGATGTTATGCTTCCAGATGAAGATGGATTAGAGATATTAAGAAAGATAAGACAGACTCCAGAGACAAGAAGAGTTCCTGTTATAATGGTTACAGCTAAGACAACAGAGCTTGATAAAGTTAAAGGACTTGACCTTGGAGCTGATGATTATATAACCAAACCATTTGGAATTATGGAATTAATATCAAGAGTTAAAGCACTTCTTAGAAGGACAGGAAGTTCTGATGAAGAGAAGCTTATAGGAATTGGAAGTCTTTTTATTGATGATGAAAAACGAGTTGCATATGTCGATGATAAACCTGTTGAGCTTACTTATAAAGAGTATGAATTATTAAAATATCTTGCACTTAACCGTGGAATTGTCTTGACAAGGGATAATATAATGGACAGAATATGGAGTACAGATTACGAGGGCGAGTCAAGAACTCTTGATGTTCATATCAAGACATTAAGACATAAGCTTGGTACGGCTGGTAATTATATAAAGACTGTCCGTAATGTAGGATATTTTATGGATGATGAGGCCAAATAATGAAAAAAAGAATTAATCTTTTGTATATGATAATGGCACTTGTTACTATTGTGGCATCTGTATCTATAGCGTGTACTGTGTTCTACAATGTACTAAAGCATGAAGTGCTTGAAGATATGCACAATTACATAGATGTGTTTATTGGTGCAGATGCATGGGGAATGGTAACAGACCCTGACAATATAGTTGAACAGAAGGTAATTGATAATTACGATGGAAATCTTAGAATAACATTTATTAATTCACAGGGTTATGCGGTAGTCGATACACTTGTTGATATTGATAAAATGGAAAATCATAACGAACGTCCTGAGGTTGTTGCGGCTAGACGGAATGGTTATGGATGTGACATAAGAAGGTCCGTAACACTTAATAAGAATTCTTATTATTATGCAGTTGCACTTGATAATGGATATGTGCTAAGAGTTTCAAGGGAAGTAAGCAGTATGACGAGTATTATGACAAGTATGCTCCCTGTTATAATTGTGTTATGTGTAATTCTCTTTATAATCTGTATGATAAGTTCACATTTTCTGACAAAAAGCATTGTTGAGCCGATTGAGTATCTTGCCAATAATATGGATGCTTCGGAGTCGGTTAAAGTATATAAGGAGCTTGTTCCATTTGTTACAACTATTAAAAGGCAACACGAGGATATTATGCGCAATGCCAATATGAGGCAGGAATTCACGGCAAATGTTTCGCACGAATTAAAGACACCGCTGACATCAATATCAGGCTATTCTGAGCTTATTGAAAGTGGTATGGCGGCAGGTGATGATGCCAAGAGATTTGCAGGTGAAATACATAAAAGCTCACAAAGACTTCTCTCGCTTATCAATGATATTATAAGGATATCAGAGCTTGATGCCATATCGACAGAAGAAATATTCGAGACAGTTAATCTGTATGAAACAGCCAGGTCAACGGTGCAGATGCTTGAGATAAGTGCACAGAAGCACAGCATTATTATTGATGTTACAGGAAGTGATGTTAATATTACTGCTGATAAGCAGATGCTTGAGGAGCTTATATATAACCTGTGTGATAATGCGATACGTTACAATAATCCGGGTGGAAAGGTTAAGGTATCTGTGTATACAAGACAGAATAATGGTGTGACTGAAAATGTTCTTGAAGTAGCGGATAACGGTATAGGAATACCTAAGGAACATCAGGACAGGATATTTGAAAGATTTTACAGAGTTGATAAGAGCAGGTCAAAATCTACTGGTGGTACAGGACTTGGGCTTGCGATTGTAAAGCATATAGTAGCTAAACACCATAATGCACATATAGAGCTTGAAAGTGAATTAGGAAAGGGAACTACTATAAGAGTTGTATTTGCTGATAATATGACAGTATAGGCAGTATACTGATTTGATATTAGTAGGTATCAAAGTCGGGGCTTTTGACCCCGGCATCATTATATAATTAAATATACAAATATTGTAGTTAAAGTATGTAAATATTGCAGTTAAATATGTAAATAAAGGTTGACGTTCGCTTATTAATTGATTATCTTATACGAGGTAAGTTAGTTAAGAAATGGAGCGTCAATTTTTATGAGTAAATTATTAGCAGATAAAAAGAAATTATTTGATATTGATAAGGATAATCTGATGTTTCACAATAAAGCACTGTTTGCACTTCTTATACCAATAGTTGTCGAACAGCTGCTTAACTCATTTATGGGTATGGTGGATACTATGATGGTAAGTAACCTTGGAAGCCAGGCAATATCGGGTGTATCGCTTGTTGACTCGGTTAATAACCTTATCGTACAGTTATTTTCTGCTATGGCTACAGGTGCGGCAATTATATGTTCACATTATATAGGAATGAAAGACCGTGAGGGTGCTAATAAGGCGGCAAGACAGGTTGTGCTTACAGTTGCCACAATAGCAGTTGTCATAACAATAGCAGGACTTATATTAAGAAGACCTCTTTTAAGTTTTATATTTGGTAAGGTAGAACCTGAGGTTATGAGCAATGCAGTAACATACTTTCTGTATACAGCGTTAAGTTATCCATTTCTTGCGTTGTTTAGTGCAGGCTCAGCGATATTCAGATCGTGTGGTAATTCAAGATATCCTATGATGGTATCAGTAATCTCTAACGTAATAAATGTATGTGGAAATGCACTTCTTATGTTCGTATTTAATATGGGAGTTGCAGGTGCAGCTATATCAACACTTGTATCAAGAGTGTTCTGTATGGTTGTTATATTTATTGCATTATCCAAGCCAAAGATAGATATAGTAGTATCAGAATATCATAAGATAAGACCTGATTATAAGCTTATAGGCTCGATACTTGCGATAGGTGTTCCGTCAGGAATTGAGAACAGTATGTTCCAGTTCGGTAAGCTTGCAATCCAGTCAACAGTATCAACTATGGGAACAGCGGCTATTGCGGCACAGGCTATGACTAATATATTAGAAAATGTTAATGGTGTCTTTGGAATAGGTGTTGGTATATGCCTTATGACTGTTGTAGGACAGTGTCTTGGAGCAGGAAGAAAAGAAGAAGCCAAGTATTACATAGTCAAATTGTGCGGAATAGCAGAGATAGGAATTATTGTATCTTGTATTATCGTGTATGCACTTGTACGTCCTATAACGGTTCTTGGTGGAATGGAGACAGACAGTGCAAGAATGTGTATAGAGATGGTTGGTGCGATAACAATATATAAGCCAATTGCGTGGGTATTCTCATTCGTTCCAGCATACGGAATGAGAGCGGCAGGAGATGTAAAGTTCTCAATGATAACATCAATGACAACTATGTGGTGTTGCAGGGTTGCATTGTGTATTGGTCTTGTTAAGGTATTCAATATGGGACCAATGGCAGTGTGGTATGGTATGTTCGCAGACTGGACAGTAAGAGGAATAGTCTTTGTAAGCAGATACTTTAGCGGTAAGTGGATTAAGAAGGTTATATAGTATATAGCATAAGGAATATGTCATTTAATGCAATAAATTGTTAAAAGATTAAATGGTAAATTAATAAAGATAAACGGTTAAAAAATGGAAACTTTATTATAGTAACGGTTAAAATTATATATAATACCGGTTGACAAATGGAAATTCACCTCCTATACTTTAATTAAAGTAACTTATAGACATTAGACCTATTATACGGAGGTGCTGCATATGACTATTCAGGAGATGAAGGATAAGAAGAAAGAGAAAGGGTATACTTATGCACAGATGGCAGAGTTATCGGGAGTACCATTAGGAACAATACAGAAGATATTTTCTGGTGAAACAGAAAGTCCACGCTATGATACGCTTCTGGCACTTGAACAGATTTTCACAGAGCAATCTGTAGTGTGCGAGGCTGCGGCTTCTTATAAGACTGACAGGAATGGAAGTTATACGCTTGATGATTATTATGCCTTACCAGAGGATCAGAGAGTTGAGTTAATTGATGGATATTTCTATACAATGCTGTCGCCTACATTTGGACATCAGTCAATTGCAGGAGAAATACACCGTCAGATTGCTAATTATATTATGGAGCATAACGGAAGCTGCCGTCCATTTATTGCACCGGTAGATGTACAGCTTGACTGCGATAATAAGACAATGGTTGAGCCAGATGTTGGCATAATATGTGACACTTCCAAGATTAAGAGATTTGGAATATATGGAGCACCGGATTTTGTTCTTGAAGTAATATCTCCATCTACTAAGAAAAGGGACTATGCCCTTAAGCTGTCAAAGTATATGGAAGCTGGTGTCCGTGAATATTGGATAGTGGATTTCGTGCAGGCGAAGATACTTGTATATTATTTTGAAGGTGACAACTATCCTGTTATATATGGATTTGACAAGCCGGTTCCAGTGAATATCTATGGTGGTGACCTTGCTATAGACTTTTCTAATATTGCTAAGTGGCTTGAGGAAGGGATGGAATAAGAATACATTATTCATAATTATTAAATAAATATAAACGACTTGACCGGTAGTTACTACCGAGTGCTATGCTTATAACATAGTTAATTAACAAAGAACATATTTAGTATTGTAATAATATGGAGGATGACGTAAGATGATGTACAATTCGCAGTTAGAAACTTTTATATGTGTAGTTGAGTCGGGAAGCTTTAGCAAGGCGGCGGAAAAGCTTTTTATATCTTCACCAGCGGTTATAAAGCAGATTAATTCTTTAGAGGCAAGCCTTGGTCTGCAATTATTTAATCGTACTCATAGAGGGCTGGTTATGACAGAGGCAGGAAAGTCAATATATAATGATGCCAGGTATGTGATTGATTATTGCAGGGAATCAGTGAAGAGGGCTAAGGATGCTATGCAGATATCAGATGATGTTATAAGGGTTGGAATATCACCAGTTACACCTCCGCAGATATTTGTTGAATTATGGCCAGAGATACAAAGATTATATCCAGATATGAAGTTTCAGTTAGTTCCATTTGAGAATACAACGGAGAATGCAAGAGAGATACTGGGTAATCTTGGAAAGAATATAGATGTTGTGGCAGGAATATTTGATGAGGCTTTGTTAAAGCTGCGTGGGTGTGATGGAATAAAGATATCAATGGAACCTTTTTGTGTGGGTGTTTCGTTTCATCACAGACTAGCCAGAAAGAATATAATTAATCTTGAGGATATGGAAGGAGAGAACCTTATGCTTATGTATAAGGGGTGGAGTACTTATAACGATAAGCTCCGTTCTGATTTGATAAAGAATTATCCGGGGATTAATATAACAGATATAGAGCTTTATAATGTTGATGCATTTAACAGATGTGAGAATAATAATGGGTTATTGCTTACAATAAAAAGCTGGGAAAGCGTACATCCATTAATAAAGATAATACCAGTGGACTGGGATTATAAGATACTATATGGGTTATTATATTCTAAAGAGCCATCTGACAAAGTAAAAAGGCTTATTAAAGCTGTAGAAAAGTTAAGCAATAACCAATAGGTTAATACTGAATAACTAATCGGGACTTCTTAAATGAAGTCCTTTTTTTTATAATACAATCAAGAAGTATTAAAAGTGAGGTGAAGTATGAGTACAGGATTAAGAATTACACAGGTAGTGTTACTGCTTATAGGTGTTATGACACTGTATGGATGTGGAAGTGCTGATAATACAGATAATAATAATAATAATATGGCAGAGCAGAATTTAAGAAGTACAAATAACATCAGTAATCAGGAAGACAATATAAGAAAGAATGAATATAGTGGAGATAATATGCAGTCAGATAAAGATAGTAATAATAAATATACAAAGGATACAAGAGTAATAGATGTTATTAATGATGAAGCATTTGGTAATTATGGAAGATTAATATTTCCTGTTGATATGAGAATAAGCAATGATTTGACATTGGAAAATATAAGTTCAATACTTCCCTGGTATAGTGAGATTAATACAGACAAAACTGTAGAGATTGTTAATTATTTAAGAAATGAAGCTGAGAGCGGCAGACAGATATTTTATGATATATATAGTGATAGTGAGAAAGCCGATGATCCAGAGAAACAAAATACAGGAATATTTTTCTTTAAAGGTAATGATAATGCCAAAAGTGCTGTAGTCAATGCTGGTGGTGGTTTTGTATATGTTGCAGGAATACACGATAGTTTTCCGCACGCATTGGAATTATCTAAAAAGGGTTATAATGCATTTGCATTAATATACAGACCAGGAGCACAGACAGCGTGTGAAGATCTTGCAAGAGCAATAGCATTTCTGTACGAGCACTCAGCTGAACTTAACATAGATATGACAGATTATTCACTCTGGGGTGGTTCAGCAGGAGCAAGAATGGCGGCGTGGCTTGGTTCATATGGAACATCAACTTTTGGTGAAAAGACATATCCAAAGCCAGCATCAGTTATTATGCAGTATACAGGACTTTCACAGGTGCAGGGAAATGAACCTCCTACATATGCGTGTGTTGGTACAAGTGATGGAATAGCTTCGTATAGAAGTATGGAAAGATACATTAATCAGATAAAACGTAACGGAACTAATGCAGAGATTGAAGTGTTTAATGGTTTGTCACACGGTTTTGGTTTAGGACAGGGAACGGTGGCAGAAGGCTGGATTAATAATGCAGTAAGTTTCTGGGAAAGTAATATGAAAGGAATAATAAAATGAACAGAAAACTAATGGCAAAAATATTAATAGACATATGTCTTACAGTAAGCCTGTTATTGCTTATGCCGTATAGTCTTATAGGAGAGACAGCCCATGAGTGGATTGGAATGGCAATGCTTGTGCTGTTTATAGTTCACCATATATTAAACAGAAAATGGATAGGTGCATTGGCAAAAGGCAGATATACTATTTTCAGAATATATCAGACATTACTTGTGATAGCTATGCTGATACTAATGCTGGGGTCAATGATAAGCGGAATACTTCTGTCTAATCATATATTTAAAGCTGTAACAATTGCTGGTACTACGATAGCAGCAAGACAGGTGCATATGTTCTGCGCATATTGGGGATTTGTCGTAATGTCACTTCATCTTGGACTGCATTGGAATATGGTTGTTGGTATGGTGTCTGGATTGTTCAAGGACAGATATGTATATAGAAGATGGCTTTCAAGAATAATAGTACTGATAGCTGGCATTTATGGAATATATGCTTTTAATAAGCGACAGATAGGTGCATATCTTTTGATGAAAGTACATTTTGTATTTTATGATTATACAGAAAATGTAATGTTTTTTATATTAGATTATGTTGCTGTTATGGCATTAATAGCAATGATTAGCTATTGCTTCAGCAAACTGATAAAAAAGACAAATTACAGAAAATAATATAAAAAGCTGGTAAAAAAATAATATTAAATAGTGTGGTAGAAAAGGAGAATTAAAATGAAAATTTTATTTATTAACGGAAGTCCTAACAAGGAAGGTAATACAAAGAAGCTTGCAGATGCATTATTATCAGGAAAAGAGTATGAAACAATAAATCTTACAGATTTAAAGATATACAGCTATGGCCAGAATTATGAAGACGATGAACTTGGTGTTGTAATTGATAAGATGAAGAAAGCAGATACAATTGTCATTGGTTCACCACTTTACTGGCATAATATATGTGGTTCAGTAAGAAATGTGCTTGATAGATTTTATGGTCTTGTAAGTGAAAGTGAATTACAGGGAAGAGATATGTATTTTCTATTTCAGGGAGCAGCACCGGAAAAATGGATGCTGGAAGCTGGTGAGTATACTATGAAGCAATTTGCAGGACTTTATGGAATGAATTATAAAGGAATGGCAACTGATAGGACAGAAGCTATAAAGTTTGGAAAAAATATCTAACAGTGCTTGTACATAACGGCATTGAGGCAAGAGTGCCAGTGAGACTTAATGTGTAATACAGGAGAAAATGTATGAATAGAAAAATGCTATATATGATTGTTTCAATTACACTTATGATAAGTCTGTCAGCCTGTGGCAGTGTTAATAATAAACCAGTGTCAGTTTGGCAGACAACTGGAATAAATAATTCGGTGAATTCAGGCACTAATGAGGATAATACAACTAATACTGGTTCTGATGTAATATCAGATGAAGATAATTCTATTAATAAAGCTGATAATTATAATGTAGAAAATGGAACAAAAGAATATAGAGGTTTTGTTCTTGATAATGTATTACATTCAGCAACAGAAGGTGATATTCATTATAATGTATACATACCAGATGATTATGATGGAAGTGAAAGTTATGCGCTGTTTATGACACTTCCGGGTTATCAAGGTCTGTATTTCCAAGGTGTTGGAGAAAATGTAAGGACAGAAGAATTTGGATTTGCTGCAAGAGATTATATTCCTAAGATGATTATAGTTGCACCGCAGCTTAATGACTGTGGTGACACTTCGGCAAGACAGACAATAGCGCTTACAGAATATTTTCTTGATGCTTATAATATTGATAAGTCGAGAGTATATGCTGAAGGGTACTCTGGAGGCGGAGAGACTATGTCACGGGTTATGGGTATGCAGCCGGAGCTATATACAGCCTATCTTCAATGCAGTTCACAGTGGGACGGAGCGTATGATAAGGTTGTTAATAGCAGGACACCAGTATATTTTGTTATAGGTGAGAAAGATGAATATTATGGTTCAGAACCATCACGTAAGGCTTACAATGAACTTCACAGCTTATATAGGCAGCAGGGTTTAAGTGATAGTGATATAGATAAACTGTTAGTGCTGGATATTAAACCGACATCGTATTTTACAAGTAAAGGAATTACTAATCAGCACGGATATGGCGGTTCATTATTTGTAAGGGACGAGAGTATTATGAACTGGTTATTTGCAAAGGTTAGATAAATAATGGTTAAGTTTAAAAGGTTTTAAATACAATTTTGAAAATAGTTTTAAAAATAGCCTTAAAAATAGTTATAACCTAATGGTTATAACTGCAAAACTAATAGAGACTTCTTATATAAGAGATATGTATTATAATAAAGATGTAAAGAGAGCAGATGACTGCATAATAAAAAGGTACTGATTATGTCAGTACGATGTCAGTATGTATATGTTTTATGGTTATGTAGTCATCTGCACAATAGTCATTACAGGGAGTTGTAAATATATATAACAATTCTAAAATATAGTTTGTTAAATAGGAGGATAAGGTAATGGAATATGTAACATTAAGCAATGGAGTAAAAATGCCAATATTAGGTTATGGCGTATATCAGGTAACTAAGGATGAATGTGAAAGATGTGTTCTTGATGCTCTTAAAGTTGGATACAGAGCAATTGATACAGCACAGAGTTATTTCAACGAGGAAGAGGTTGGTAATGCAATTGAAAAATCAGGAGTACCAAGAGAAGAAATTTTCCTCACAACAAAGGTATGGATTGAGCATTATGGATATGAAGAAGCTAAGAAGTCAGTTCTTGAGTCTATGAAAAAGTTAAAGACAAATTATCTTGATTTAGTACTTCTTCACCAGCCATTTTCAGATGCCTATGGTGCATACCGTGCCCTTGAAGATTTATATGATGAAGGCAAGATAAGAGCAATAGGTATATCTAACTTCTATGTTGACAGAATGGTTGATTTTGCATCATTTAACAGAATTAAGCCAATGATTAATCAGGTAGAAACACATATTTTTAACCAGCAGAAGGAATTGAAAGAATGGGCTGATAAATATGGAATTCAGTTAGAGGCTTGGGCACCATTTGGAGAAGGAAGAGGAGGTACTTTCGATAATCCAGTCATTGATGAGATTGCTAAGAAATATGGAAAAACTCCAGCACAGGTTATGCTTCGCTGGCATATTCAAAGAGGTATTGTGGTTATTCCAAAATCAACTCATATTGAAAGAATGGAAGAGAATTTCAATGTATTTGACTTCACACTTTCTGATGAAGATATGAATACTATTGCAGGACTTGATAAGGTAGAAAGTTCATTCTTCTCACATCAGGATCCTAAGATGGTTGAGTGGTTTGTAAATATTGTCGAAGAAAGAAAAAATAATAACGACAGTTCAAAGGAAAAGAAGAACTGGTAAATTATACAATAATCAGAGCAGTATTAATAATGTTATTAAAGAATAAATAAAGAAGGGAAAGGTATATATGAAATTAAGAAAAATAATATGTATTATGGCAGCTTGTGTGTTATCACTTGGTATGCTTGCAGGTTGTGGAAGTACATCATCCAATAGTACCAGCAATACAACAAGCAAAACAGATAGTACAGTTAAGGCAACACAAAGTTCTACTACTTCAGGGAGCAGTATATCGGCAGATACTAAAGTAGCTGATACCACAACAGAGGCATCAGGCAGCAAAACTCTTGTAGTATTTTATTCAGCAACAGGAAGTACAAGAAATGTAGCGCAGGAAATAGCTAAGGAAATAGGTGCGGATACATTTGAAATAACACCAGTTCAGGCATACACTAATGACGACCTTAACTGGCAGAATAATAACAGCAGAGTTTCTAAGGAACATAATAATGAGAGCCTCAGGGATGTAGCACTTACTAAGATTACACCAGATAACTGGGCTTCTTATGATACAGTATTAATAGGTTACCCAATCTGGTGGTATATTGCTGCATGGCCTGTTAATAACTTTGTAAAGGGCAATGACTTTACAGGCAAGACAGTTATTCCATTCTGTACATCTGCATCATCAGGAATAGGTGATAGTGGTAATTTGTTACAGAAAATGGCTGGTACAGGTAACTGGAAAGCTGGACAGAGATTTAGTTCCGGAGCATCAGAATCAGAGATTTCTAAATGGGTTAAGTCACTTAATCTTAGCAAATAAATAATCTGGAAAAGAGGATTAAGATGAAAGTGTTATTGGTTAATGGCAGCCCACATAAAGAGGGCTGTACATATACGGCATTATGTGAAGTGTCAAAGGCATTAAATGAAAATGGAGTTGATACAGACATTTTCTGGATAGAAAATAAACCTCTTTCAGGATGTATAGCCTGCAAAAAATGTAAAGACAATAACAGATGTGTATTTAATGACTCAGTAAATGAATTCCTTGATATTGCTGGTGATTATGATGGTTTCATATTTGGTTCTCCTGTACATTGGGGAGGAGCTTGTGGCACAATTACATCATTTATGGATAGAGTGTTCTATGCAGACCTCAATGGTAAAGGCGGACGTTTCAGACTAAAGCCGGCAGCAGCAGTGATATCAGCAAGAAGAGCTGGTACAACAGCTACCTGGGATCAGATGAATAAATATTTTGGACTTATGCAGATGCCTATTGTGACTTCGCGATACTGGAATATGGTACACGGAGCAACTCCTGATGAAGTAAAGCAGGATAAAGAAGGTATGCAGGTTATGCAGGTACTTGGCAACAATATGGCGTTCTTTATAAATTGTAAGAATGTGGCTATGAAGATGGGAATTAATATGCCAGAAGAACCTGAATTTGTGTTTACGAATTTTATAAGATAATATGTAATGGTTAAAAAGCGGAATTTAGAGCGGAGCTCTTTGTTCTGCTTTTTTAAGCAGTTATACAGCTAAATTTGTTATAGAAAAAGAACGAATGTATGTAGAAAATGCAAGCCGAGCAATGGGAGGAGGATTTATTACAGTTGATAATCTTGAACCTAATCCTAAAAATCCAATTATAGCAGCATTTTTTAGAAATATTGGTTACGCCGACCAGCTTGGCTCAGGAGTTCGCAATCTGTTTAAATATAGCAAATATTATTCCAGACAAGAACCAAGGTTTGTAGAAGGAGATATTTTTAAAATAATTGTTCCATTGGACGATGATTATTCATATGACTATGTAATAAAGAATGAAGAAATAAATAGCAAAAAAGTGCCGATAAAAAAGTATTGGAAAAAGATGTAATTATTAAAAAACAGCAGAAAAAAATACTTGAGTATATAAAAGAAAACGGTAAAATAACTTCACGTCAGGCGGAAGAATTACTTGAGGTAAAGCAAAGACGTGCAAGGATAGTTCTTGTAGAAATGGTAAATAATGGATTGTTAGAAAAACAGGGAGCTTATAAGACACCAGTATATGTGATAAATAATAAATAATTTATTTGTATTTTGTGTATATAACGTAATAGTTAAATATATGTAATCGGGTTAGAAGATAAAAATATAAGCTGTAAATGCCAATCATCTTAGCACTTACAGCTTATTGTTATGTATACATTTAATTAATGAACATTAAATGCTTTAATTCCAGGATATACGGCTGAGTCACCGAGTTCTTCTTCAATTCTAAGTAACTGGTTATACTTAGCAACACGTTCTGAACGAGAAGGTGCACCAGTCTTTATCTGGCAGGTATTAAGAGCTACTGCAAGGTCAGCGATTGTTGTATCGGCTGTTTCACCTGAACGGTGTGAGCTGATAGCTGTGTAGCCAGCCTTATGAGCCATCTTAATAGCCTCAAGTGTTTCAGATACAGAACCAATCTGGTTAAGCTTTATAAGAATAGCATTACCAGCACCAAGGCTTATACCCTTAGAAAGTCTTTCAGTATTAGTTACGAAAAGGTCATCACCAACGAGCTGAACCTTGTCGCCAAGTCTTGTTGTAAGTTTCTGCCAGCCTTCCCAGTCCTCTTCATCAAGACCATCTTCGATAGAAATGATAGGATATTTTTCGCAGAGAGCTGCCCAATGCTCGATAAGCTGTTCAGCAGTATATTCTGTACCAGCCTTAGGAAGCTTGTAGTAACCTTTTCCTTTTTCAGATTTCCATTCAGAAGAAGCTGCATCCATAGCAATCCTGAAATCTTTGCCTGGTTCATATCCAGCCTTCTTAACGGCTTCAAGAATAGTTTCGATAGCTTCTTCATCAGACTTTAATGCAGGAGCAAAACCACCTTCATCACCAACAGAAGTTGCAAGTCCGCGTTCCTTTAATATAGAAGCAAGTGCGTGGAATACTTCTGAGCACCATCTTAAACATTCTTTAAATGAAGGTGCGCCAACAGGCATAATCATAAATTCCTGAACATCAAGTCCAGATGATAAAGCGTGACAGCCACCATTAATAATGTTCATCATAGGAACTGGAAGTCTGTTGCCTGAAATTCCACCTAAGAATTTATAAAGAGGAATATCAAGAGCAATGCTTGCAGCTCTACAGCAGGCGATTGATACAGCAAGTATTGCATTAGCACCAAGCTTAGATTTATCCTTAGTTCCGTCAGCCTTTATCATAGCAGCATCAACAGCATATATATCAGACGCATCAAGACCTACAAGTGTATCATTGATAATTGTATTAATATTATCAACAGCCTTTGTAACTCCTTTGCCTAAATATCTTGACTTATCACCATCCCTTAACTCAAGAGCCTCAAATTCACCAGTTGAAGCACCAGATGGAGCAGTACCACGACCAACAGTTCATATGGGTGTTTAGATACAGAATTTATTCTGAATAGCACTGATTAAATACCAAATAACACATCTCAATTGAAAGTGTATAGTCATTGTGATACATTTTATTTATGAATAAAGAAATGAGGATTAGTATGAAAACAGTAGAGATAGCAGTATGTGATGATGAACAAGTGCATATAGACAGAATTGTTAAATATATAGATGTATATTCGGAAGAATCTGAAATAAATATTAATATAACATCATATAATTCAGGAATGGCATTGTTGAAGGATATAGAAAATGATGATTTAAAGTATGATATTATATTTCTTGATGTTGAAATGCCAGAAATTAATGGAGTAGATATGGCAAGGCAGATACATAAAATTACACAAGATGTAATAATATGTTTTGTGACGAGTTTTGATAAATACGCAATACAAGCTTATGGTGTTGAAGCATTAGCATATGTTGTAAAACCAGTTGCATATGCTGAATTGAAAAGAGTGCTGTCAAGAGCTGTTGTATTGGTGCAATATACATTTGATTATAAGGAAGCAGAGGAACGATACATAGAGGTTCCTGTTTCGAGAAATACCCGAATAGTAGACGTAAGGACTATACAGTATATTGAAAAACGAAGAAATAAATGCGTTTTACATTGTACAGATGCAGAGATAACGTGTTATGAAACATTAAAGAAGATTTGTTGTAAGTTAGATCAAAATATATTTATATATGTGCATCAAGGGTATATAGTCAATTTTGATGCAATAAAAGAAGTTAAAGAAAATGTGGTATGTCTTGGGGATGGCGTTGAAGTGCCACTAAGCAGAAGTCATTATAAAGAAGTGAAGAATAGGCATATGAGTAAAATAAGAAAGCTGCTTGAAGAAAGAAAAATGTAGAGATAACAATATTGTTAATTACAGATAATAATTAAATACTATTATCTGTAATTAGGAATAAGTATATCAACAATGAAGGTAGTATCATTGTAGTTAATATCAATTGTGCCACCGTATTTATTAACATTATTCGTAACACTAATAAGACCTAATCCGTGCAAAGGATTAGCCTTAGAGCCAGAAGAAGGTTTGCTGGAGATAAAGCGGCCTTCTCTTTTTTTGATTTTTTCGTGGTGATTATTTTCACAATGTATTGCCAGATATGTATCTGCCTGTTTAATAGCAAGATTAATATATCCGTTATCGAGTTTTGAAGCGGCAGTTATAGCATTATCTAATATATTTCCAAGCACTGTTATGAGAGTAAAGTCATTTATATAGATGTTGTTAAAATCTAACTGTGTATCAAATGCTATTTTATTATCATCACATATGAGCTTTTTAGAGTTAAGAAGTGCTGATATGGTAGATGATGTGGAAGATATAGTCTGAGTCTGGTTAAGTTCATCAGTTATCTTATGTATGTAATCGTGAATTTGTTTATTTTTACCATCAGCAGACAAACTGTCAATAATAAGAAGGTGATTTTTCATATCGTGTCTTAATGTGTGGAGCTGTTGTAATTTATCGTCAATCTGAGAATTATATTCAGATTCAATAGCAGCTTTTTCAATTTGAATTTTATTCATAGCATTTTCTTCAAGAGTAATTGCAATTCTACTATAAGTGGTAAGACAAAATATGATTATTAGTGCGATTAATATAAAAAACATAGGAATAAGCATCTGTGAATTAAGTATTGTTGGTTCAGTGAGAATAGGTGCTATTGATAAAGTGATGATAGTTGCAATTGATATAAAATCATATAGAAATATGTAGGGTTTTGCTGTGTTTAATAATTTGATTTTTTTAGTATTAAAATATATACAGGCTATGATATAAGAAATGATAATACCAGAAGTCGAATTATAATGTGTGTAAAGTTGATTTGAAGCAATTTGCAATAAATCTCTAAAAAATAATGCATGCAGTAATATAATTATAAATGTGGAAATATAATCATACATAAAATATTTAATGGCAGTAATGAGGCGTTTGATAAGTGCTCCGTTGCAGCTTACTAAAATATAGGCAAGTATAATAATATTTAATATATATACGAACCAGTTAGGAAAAGTTATTATTGCATAGAATATTCTAAATGTTAAAAAAATAGGTCTGAGTATGTGTTTATAATATGATTTATAACCGTGATTTTTAATAAACAAATCAATAATTAGAAAATCAAAGAAATTCTCAATTGTGTCAAAAAATATATTGTAAAAATTCATAAATCCCCCCTGTAGTAACAATATTATTATACAGAATATAAAAATTAAGTCAATTTTTACCAAATAGCACAGTTTAAATACCAAATAGCACATGTTTATTGCATTAGAAATATAGAAGTGATATGTTTGCTGAGAAAGGAGATGATATATATGAATTATAAAAAACAATTAAAAGAAATGTCAGAATTGGAACAAATAAACATAGTTGGTGGAAGTTCAAAAGGAAAAGTAACATATTGGAAAAATGTTTATGATGTATTGTTAGATTTGTTTGGAATGAAGTAAAAATAGTTCTTAAAAATTATAATCCCATTTATAGATACATATAGGGGTATAAGTCTAAAGAATTTGTAAGATAGTTATAAATCAGATTTGCAAAAAGCAAACTGTTTTATATATAAAGGGAAATTTTGATAAATTGCGCAAAATATCAAATTTTTTAATGGTTAATGCTTATAAAAAGTACCTAGGTAGAGATTATCACTTTTTATA
The DNA here is from genome assembly GCF_040096425.1 of Lachnospira sp. CLA-JM-H23. NCBI lineage: Bacteria > Bacillati > Bacillota > Clostridia > Lachnospirales > Lachnospiraceae > Lachnospira > Lachnospira sp. CLA-JM-H23. The sequence continues at coordinate 164,668 of NZ_JBBMET010000004.1, read as the reverse complement.
TAAGTGTAAAAAATATATAACAAAGGAGATTTATTAAAATGGAATTAACAATGAGCAATGGGTTATGTGAAATGAGTGTAAATGAAATTCTGTTACTTGATGGAGGAGAATGGAGTTGGAGTTGGAGTGATTTTGGAGCTTCAACAGCAGGTAATTGTGTAGGAGGTGCAGCGGCAGGAGGAGTCACAGCGGTATGCACAGGAGGAACATTTTGGCCTGCTGTAGGAGTTGGAGCTCTTGGAGGAGCTGTATGGGGAGCAGGAAGCTATTCAGTAGGACAGCTTTGGAAAGGATTATTTGGATAATATTAAGTTATATCTAATTAGTTATTAAATTTTTTGCAATACTGTGGATTGTAAAAATTGTTATTTGATTAATTATCAAAACAACCCACAGTATTGTATTTTAAATTTATTGCATATATATAAAGTAATTATATGGAGGATACTTTAAATGAGATGTACAAACTGTCAAAGTCAACAAATGGTTAAAATGGCTCTTATAGCAAATCAGATTTGGAAGATAAAAGTTGTTAATGAGATTAAGAAAAATAAGTATGATAAAAAATCTGAAAAAGGAATAAATGCATATTTATGTGAAGAATGTGGACATATAGATTTATGGTTAGAGGATAATAAAAATGAATAAAAGATACAAATATTGCTTGAGTAGTATAAATGCATTTTGTGGCGTGCTTAGTATTATGTTGTTAGTAGATTATAATAGAATTCTTATAATATTAATTATATTAGTATTATTTGTGGTTAATGTTTATTTATTAAAAAAATAAAAACTTGAATTTGATTAAATAGTTGCATATATATTTATAGAAAAATAGGTTTTGATAAAATGTTTACTGATGAATATTACCAATTAAGGTTAAAATTGTATCAGCGATTGGAGTGCTAGACAAATGAGATATTATTGTGTAAAACAACACGACATAACAGACTGTGGGGCAGCCTGTCTTGCAACAATTTGCAAGCAAAATGATTATAAAATTGGTATTACCAGAATTCGTGAAGTTGCCGGAACAGATAAGCAAGGAACGAATGTCTATGGAATAATAAAAGCCGCAGAAACATTAGGTTTTAGTGCTAAAGGTGTAAAAGGAGATAAAGAAGCATTTTTTTCAGAGTTTCCATTACCTTGCATTGCACATGTAATAATTGATGGCAATTTATTGCACTATGTAGTTATACATAAAATAACAAAAAAACAAGTTGTTATTGCTGATCCAGGAGCAGGCATTGTAAAACTTACACCAGAGAAGTTCTTTGGAGATGTTCATAAGGAGGGAAAACCACCAAAATATCAGTGGAGTGGAGTACTAATACTTCTTGTGAAATCAGAAAGTTTTCAAACAGGAGATGAAACTAAAGGTTTATTTCAGAGATTTATACATTTATTATTACCACAGAAAAAATTGATAATTCATATATTTATAGCTTCACTTATATATACAATATTAGGCATATTAGCAGCATTTTATTTTAAAGTTTTAGTAGATGATATTTTACCAGACAGTTTGATGAAGACACTCACAACATTGTCAATTGGAATAATTGTATTGAATATTTTTAAAGTTATTTTAAATGCTTTTAGAACACATCTTTTATTATATTTAAGTCAGAAACTTGATATAGCATTATTATTAGGATATTACAGACACGTTTTGGAACTTCCGATGAATTTTTTTGGAACAAGAAAAGTAGGAGAATAACACAAAACAAACAAATGGTCTGTAATATTTTACAGATTTAAAATAATTTTCACTAAGCAACGCAGAGCCTGTTGATAATGCAAATACACATTGAAACCAATAAAGTTTTATGTTAGAATAGACCCAATATAACAATAACAGTGCGAAGCCGCATATACAGGAGGTTTTAGATACAATGGAAGCATACAAGCAGGAATTTATAGATTTTATGGTTGAGAGTGATGTGTTAAAGTTTGGAGATTTCACATTAAAGAGTGGAAGAAAGTCCCCATTTTTTATGAATGCAGGTGCATATGTAACAGGTACACAGCTTATGCGTCTTGGCGAGTATTATGCTAAGGCAATTCACGAGACATATGGTGATGATTTTGATGTGCTTTTTGGACCAGCATATAAGGGAATTCCAATCAGCGTAGTTACAGCCGTTGCTTATGCTAAGCTTTATGGTAAGGAAGTGCGTTATTGTTCAGACCGTAAGGAAGAGAAGGACCATGGTGCAGATAAGGGAAGTTTCCTTGGAAGCAAGTTAAAAGATGGCGACAGAGTTATTATGATAGAAGATGTTACAACATCAGGTAAGTCAATGGAAGAGACAGTTCCTAAGGTAAGAGGAGCAGCTGATGTTACAATTATCGGTCTTATGGTATCACTTAACCGTATGGAAGTAGGTCTTGGCGGCAAGGTGAGCGCGTTAGATGAGATTAAGGAAAGATATGGCTTTGAGACAAGTGCAATTGTTTCAATGGCAGACGTTGTAGAACATCTTTATAATAAAGAATGTGAAGGCAGAGTTGTCATTGACGATAAGTTAAAGGCAGCCATAGATACTTATTATGAACAGTATGGGGTGCGTAATTAATTAGTCAGTTTGGTTTATCAAGCCAGCAGGAATGGAGGATTGTTGTGGAAGAAAAATTATATAAAAAAATGAAGTCAGTTGGCGTATCAAATCTTGTGTTTGGAATTGTAACAATCGCTTTTGGTATCGGCGCTGGTGTTATGATGATAGTTAATGGAGCAAGACTTCTTGCACATAAATCAGATATATTATTTTAAATGTATATACTGCCTGATATATTATTGCAATGCTTTAACGGAGTGTTGCAATGGTATGTCAGGCATATTATATTGTGTGGAGAGAGATTATGAATAAGCAGAAGTTTCATAATGTTATGAAATGGATAATTTTTGTTATATATATGTGTCTGCTTATATACGTTGTATTCTTTGCTGAGTCAATGGGAAGGACATCGCAGACAAGACATATATACAATCTGGAACCTTTTAAAGAAATAAAAAGGTTCTGGAAATATATATTAGATAATGATTCACTTGGAAGAATAGCAAGACTTAATATTATAGGAAATGTTGTTGCGTTTATTCCTTTTGGAATATTTCTTCCAGTGCTATCTCACAGAAGAATTAAATTAATAGCAACAACTTTATATTCATTTAGTCTTTCTTTGGCAATAGAGCTTACACAGCTTATAACTATGGTTGGAAGCTGCGATGTAGATGATTTGATATTAAATTGTCTGGGAGGACTGACAGGATACATCATATATGCAGTCTGGTACAAAATTATTAGAAGAGAGGATTAAGCGTGAAATTATTTAATAAATACAAGTTTTCGGATAAAAGGCAGTCGCTTGGTGGAATAATATCTACCATAATGGGTCTGCTTGCATTGGCTTCCTTAATATATGGCGTGTATTTATCCTACAAAGCTGAAGGATATGCAGGTTTAAAGGTAGGAAGTCTTGGACTGTTAAGTCTGTTATTTTCAATAATAGGTTCAGTAATCGGGCTTCTTAGCTTTAAGGAAGATGATAAATTCTATACTTTATCAAAGGTGGGCTCACTGTTATGTGGAATACTCGCAGTATTTATGGCAGCGGTATTCCTTATGGGTATAGTGTAATTGCTAATATATTTTTGTGTAACAATAAAGAATAATATAATAGTTGTGCAGTATTAGAGATTAGTACATTTGTTGTGTGACAATGTAAAATAATAGGATTGTTATATATATAGTAATGGATATTAATATATATATTTATTATAGAAATGGAGATTAATATGTTTGATGATAATATAGAAGAAAGATATTCGCTTGCAATAGAAAGAATATCAGAGATTAATAAAGATGATGAGCTGTCAGATTATGGTGCTGGCAGTTATGCTGATTATTTTAAAAATGTATCGGCGTTTATACTGCTTATGGATAAGCTCAAGAATGATATAGCTGGCAAAGCATTTGATAACGCTTCATTAGAGGAGCTTGGCGAATATAACAGGGCTTTATATAAAGATGTGACAGGAGAAGCCTATAATACAAGTTATGCTAATCCAAGAGTTAGTGTTAGGTGCTTTGGAGAGCAGTGCGGAAGATTATTCTCAATGGTATATATGGAAATCAGGGGTCTGATTGTATATATGTATGAGCGAAGATTAGCAGATGCAACAGCACTTATTGAGCTGTTTATTGAGCTTTACTGCATAGTTAAGGACTGTGCGGCTGATAATACAGAGGCTGATTATAAGCATCTTAAGGAAGCAGTCTACTGGTATGTAAGTGATTACAGTGATGACCATATTGAATACAGGATAAGGGAACTTATAGACCCATCACTGGATTTTGCTGTAAGAATTATTATGGACAGCGATTTGAATGATTTAAGATATCTGTACAGATATGGGGAATATATTACTGATAATGAAATTAAAATGGCACAGCATTTGAACTCATTATCTGAACAGCAGATAAAAGATATGGCGGCAACATTTACAGAAGGATACCGAAAGGGATTTATTCTTGGCAATAAGCCGTTAGAGAAGAAGCAGACTGTCAATATCAGATACTGCGTAGGCTTTGAAAGACTTGTAAGAGAAGAGATAAAGCAGTTTGAGGCAATGGGGCTTAAGCCTACTATATACAGGGCGGCAGTTAATTCAATTAACAAGCGTATGCATATTAAGATAGGCTATTATGGCGCAAGTCCTAATAAACAGATGGAATTTGACCATAGATTTGATAATGCACTATATCTTGACGGAGATTTTGTTGAGAGAAAGCTTGGTGCATTAAAAAATGCGTATGAAAAGCATAAAGAGCTTGCCGATGTACACGGCGGTCCTGCTGTTATGGAAGTATTTGGTGAGAAGCCATTTGAGCCAGATGATGCTAAAGAATGTTATCATCTTGATGATAAACAGCAGAAGCTTATAGTCAAATATAATAATGAATCAGGAGCTATAGTTAATTCATATATTAAAGGCGAGGAGAGAAGCTTTACTATAATAGCTTATCCATCACCAGAGGCAGGCGATAAGTTCACTGAGATTTTTGATGAGATTGTCAAGATAAATACTCTTGATTATGACAAGTACAAGGTTGTCCAGCAGAGAATTATAGATGTGCTTGATACAGCAGAGTATGTCAGGGTCAAAGGCTGTAACGGCAATGAAACGGATATGAAAGTATCTATAATGAAGGTTAATGATGGCAGTAAGCAGACAGTATTTGAGAATTGTCTTGCAGATGTTAATATACCGCTTGGTGAAGTATTTACATCGCCAGTCCTTAAGGGAACAGAGGGCGTGCTTAATGTAAGCAAGGTATATCTTAACGACATTAATTTCAAGAATCTTAAGGTGCATTTTAAAGATGGTTTTGTCACGGATTATATGTGTGATAATTATGAGGATGAGAAGCGTTGCAAGGATTTATTTAAAGAAAATGTCCTGTTTAACCACAATACACTTCCAATCGGTGAATTTGCAATAGGAACTAATACTACAGCATATGTGTCAGCGAACAGATATGATATTGTGTATCTACTTCCAATTCTTATTGTTGAGAAAATGGGACCACATTTTGCACTTGGTGATACGTGCTATTCAAGGTCAGAGGATGTTGCAGTGTTCAATCCTGATGGCAAGGAGATAATCTCAAGGGATAATGAGGTGTCTTTATTAAGAAAGAGTGAGCCTGACAAGGCATATTACAATTGTCATACAGATATTACAATTCCATATGATGAAATTGGAAGAATATCAGTTGTAGACTATTCAGGAAAAGAAACAAGCATAATAGAAAATGGAAGATTTGTGCTTTCAGGAACTGATATGCTTAACGAACCGTTTGAAGATTAAAACAGACATTTGTTCAATAACACGGTTTATGTTAAATTCCTTGACGATATATCTAAAACAAAGTAAAATATTATAGGTATTGTATTATATTATCTGTTTAATTATCCAGATGGATGATTTATCAGATAATATGAAATGATAAGTGATTTAATATTATTTTAAGATGATAGTTGTATTTCTATCAGAATGGAGGAAGTTAAACATGGCTTTAGTAGGAATAGTTATGGGTAGTGATTCTGATATGCCTGTTATGGCAAAGGCAGCAGACATATTAGACAAGTTAGGTATCTCATATGAGATGACAATTATCTCTGCTCACAGAGAACCAGATGTATTCTTTGAATATGCGAAGACAGCAGAACAGAAAGGATTCAAGGTTATCATTGCAGGAGCAGGAATGGCAGCACATCTGCCAGGAATGTGTGCGGCAATATTCCCTATGCCAGTTATTGGTATTCCAATGCACACAACTTCTTTAGGTGGTAGAGATTCGTTATATTCAATAGTACAGATGCCAACAGGAATTCCTGTTGCAACAGTTGCTATTAATGGTGGTGCTAATGCAGGTATTCTTGCAGCTAAGATTCTTGCGACATCAGATGAACAGCTTCTTGAAAGGCTTAAGAATTATACTAAGGAATTAAAGGAAAGTGTTCAGGCTAAAGATGCAAGACTTCAGGAAGTTGGATACAAGAATTACGCAAAGTAATTAAAATATCAGATTGTCGTTAAATTATAAAATGGTGCTTATAAAGCATACATAGTTATTCGCAGATAAGCTGCGTAAGAATGGAGGATTACAATGGATTACAAGAATGCTGGTGTTGATATCGAAGCAGGTTACAAGTCAGTTGAATTAATGAAAGATGCGGTCAAGTCTACATTCAGACCAGAAGTGTTAGGTGGTATCGGTGGATTTTCAGGTGCATTTTCACTTGAGAAGATTAAGCAGATGGAAGACCCGGTTCTTCTTTCAGGAACAGATGGCTGTGGAACAAAGGTTAAGCTTGCTTTTATTATGGATAAGCACGATACAATCGGTATTGATGCAGTTGCAATGTGTGTTAATGATGTTGTATGTGCAGGTGGAGAACCTCTTTTCTTCCTTGACTATATTGCATGTGGAAAGAACTATCCAGAAAAGATTGCAACAATCGTAGGTGGTGTAGCAGAGGGCTGCCGTCAGTCAGAATGTGCACTTATCGGAGGTGAAACAGCAGAACACCCAGGACTTATGCCAGTAGATGAATATGATGTTGCTGGATTTGCTGTAGGTGTTGTAGATAGAAAAGACCTTATAACAGGTGAGAATATTAAGCCGGGCGATACACTTATCGGTATTGCTTCAAGTGGTGTTCATTCTAATGGATTTTCACTTGTAAGAAGTGTATTCACAATAACAGAAGAGTCACTTAATACATATTACGATTCACTTGGCAAGACACTTGGAGAGGCTTTACTTGCTCCAACTAAGATATATGTTAAGACTATGAAGTCTATTAAGAACGCAGGAGTTCGTGTTAAGGGATGCAGCCATATCACAGGTGGCGGTTTCTATGAGAACATTCCAAGAATGTTACCAGATGGTGTAAGAGCTGTTGTAAAGAAAGACAGCTATGAAGTTCCTCCAATCTTTAAGATGTTACAGACAGATGGCGAGGTTGAAGAAGATATGATGTATAACACATTTAATATGGGTATTGGTCTTGTACTTGCAGTAGCCCCTGAGGACGTAGATACAACTATGGGAGCTATTAAAGCTGCTGGTGAGACACCTTATGTTATCGGTAATATTGAAGCAGGTGAGAAGGGAGTAACTTTATGCTAAGAATAGCTGTTATGGTATCTGGAGGTGGAACTAATCTTCAGGCTATAATTGATGGTGTAAAGGACAAGACAATTACTAATACACAGATTGCTGCTGTTATAAGTAATAATGCTAATGCTTATGCTCTTACAAGAGCTAAAGAGAATGGAATACCAGCTTATTGTGTATCACCTAAGGATTATGCTACAAGAGATGAATTTAATAAAGCACTTCTTGAAAAGGTTAATTCGCTTAATGTAGACCTTGTTGTGCTTGCGGGCTTCCTTGTTAAAATTCCAGAAGAAATGGTACACGAATACAGCCATAGAATTATTAATATCCACCCATCACTCATCCCATCTTTTTGCGGTGTAGGCTTTTACGGACTTCACGTTCACGAAGCTGCACTTGCCAAAGGTGTTAAGGTTACAGGTGCAACAGTGCATTATGTAGATGAAGGAATGGATACAGGAGAGATTATATTCCAGAAAGCTGTTGAAGTTAAAGATGGTGACACGCCAGAAATTCTTCAAAAGAGAGTTATGGAACAGGCAGAATGGAAGTTACTGCCTGCCGCTATTAACAAGATAGCTAATGAACATGATAACTAGAAAGACTAGATTATATTGGAGGAAGAACAGATGAAGGTTTTAGTTGTAGGCAGCGGTGGACGTGAGCACGCCATATGCTGGAAGATAAGCCAGAGCCCTAAGGTTGATAAGATATATTGTGCACCTGGTAATGCAGGTATTGCTGAGGTTGCGGAATGTGTTGATATTAAAGCTATGGAATTTGATAAGCTTGTTGCATTTGCTAAGGAAAATGCAATCGACCTTACTGTAATTGGTATGGATGATCCACTTGTTGGCGGTATTGTTGATGCATTTGAGGCAGAAGGTTTAAGGGTATTCGGACCTAGAAAGAATGCAGCTATACTTGAGGGTTCAAAGGCATTTTCTAAGGACCTTATGAAGAAATACAATATACCAACAGCAGCATATGAGACATTTACATCTGCTGATGAAGCTAAGAAGTATCTTGAAACAGCTAAGTATCCTATCGTTCTTAAGGCTGATGGTCTTGCACTTGGAAAGGGCGTTCTTATATGTGAAGACAAGCAGATGGCACTTGACGGTGTAGACGAGCTTATGCTTGACAAGAAGTTCGGTTCAGCAGGTAATACAATTGTAGTAGAAGAATTTATGACAGGACGTGAAGTTTCAGTTCTTTCATTTGTTGACGGTAATACGATAAAGATAATGTCTTCTGCACAGGATCATAAGAGAGCCAAGGACGGAGATCAGGGGCTTAATACAGGTGGTATGGGTAACTTCTCACCATCACCATTTTATACTAAGGAAGTTGATGATTTCTGCAAGGCACACATATATCAGGCAACAGTTGATGCGATGAAGGCAGAGGGAAGACCATTTAAGGGTGTTATATTCTTTGGACTTATGCTTACACCAGAAGGTCCTAAGGTACTTGAATATAATGCAAGATTTGGTGATCCTGAAGCACAGGTTGTTCTTCCAAGAATGGAGAATGATATAATTGATGTATTTGAAGCGTGCATAGACGGAACATTAGATAAGATAGATCTTAAGTTTACTGATAATGCGTGTGTATGCGTAGTTCTTGCATCAGACGGTTACCCACTTGAGTACAAGAAGGGCTTTGAGATAACAGGTATGGAGAATTTCAAGGGTAAAGATTCATACTTTTTATTCCACGCTGGTACTAAGTTCAACGAAGAAGGCAAGGTTGTTACTAATGGTGGACGAGTTCTTGGCGTAACAGCATTAGGTGAGGATTTAAAGAAAGCCCGTGCTAATGCTTATGAAGCGACAGAATGGGTTAATTTTGATAATAAATATATGCGTCACGATATAGGTAAAGCTATAGACGAAGCATAATTGTTAATTGAATGTGTTTAAGTAACTCCCGCCACATATAATGGTGGGAGTTATTGTGTAATAATTGTAATAATGGAGGACAATGGAATGAAGATTACATCTGTAAAAGGTACTAATGATTATCTTCCTAATGAAGTAGAGATAAGAGATTATCTCCAGAATGAAATATTAAAAGTATATGTAGAGAATGGTTTTGAACATATAACAACTCCGGTTATTGAAGATATTGAAAATCTTGATAAGAGTGATGGTGGAGAAAACCTTAATCTTATATTTAAGATTATGAAGAGAGGCGACAAGCTTGACAAGGCACTTGCAAGCGGAGTTACTTCACAGAATGAAAATGTTCTTGCGGATATGGGCTTAAGATATGACCTTACACTTCCTTTAAGCAGATATTTTGCTAATAATAAGGACAAGCTTACACTTCCAATGAAGTGTATACAGATGGACAGAGTGTACAGGGCAGAACGTCCACAGAAGGGCAGATTAAGAGAATTCGTACAGTGTGATATAGATATTATAGGTTCTGATTCAAGAGATTCAGAGGTTGAGCTTATACTTATAACAACTAAAGCACTTAAGGCTATAGGAATGAAGAACTTTAAGGTTAAAGTTAATGACAGACGACTTTTAAGAGCATTTCTTATGGACTGCGGATTTGAAGAAAGCCAGCTTGACAGTGTATGTATAACATTTGATAAGATGGATAAAGTTGGTCTTGAGGGCGTTAAGAAGGAACTTGAGGAGAAGGAATTCGCAGAAGCAGCTATAGCCAAGTTTACAGGATTTCTTGCAAATGTAAGCAATCCACAGGAGATTTCTTTAGAGTCAGTTAAAGATATTCTTGTAGATAAAGCACCAGCAGAAAGCCTCGAATATATTATGAAGTCAGTTAATGAGCTTTGTAATGGTGAGTTCAATGTTGTATTCGACCTTTCATTAGTAAGAGGACAGGGATACTACACAGGAACTGTATTTGAGGTTGAAAGCATTGATTTTAAGGGCGCAATTGCTGGTGGGGGAAGATATGATAACCTTATTGGCAAGTTCTTAGGACAGCAGGTAAGTGCAGTAGGATTTTCTATCGGATTTGAGAGAATATTCTCTATACTTATGGAACACGGAATTGACCTTCCTAATAAGGGTAATAAGATAGCGGTAATGTACGATGATGGTGAGCTTACAGCAGCGTATAAGCTTGCAGAAAAGTACAGGGCAGAAGGTAAGATATGTTCACTTTATGTTAAGCCAAAGAAGATGGGCAAGTTCTTAGGAAAGCTTGAAGAAAGAGGCTATGCAGGCTTTATTAATGTGAGTAATGATGACGGGATAAGTTATTTTGAGAACTAATAATTAAAATAGAACTTCGGGTAATCTATGAACAAACTGGATATAGATTACCCGAAGTTTTTGCATACGTCTGTATAGAAAGTGTGTTACAGACAGCTGTGTCTGATGTAGAAAGTTTTATCTGCAAGACTTAAATGCTTTACACAGTTAGTTCCTTGCCTTGGCAAGTGCACTGTCTATAGCTGATAACAGCATAGTTGCTGTATATTTACTACCTGCATTGTAGGTGATATTATCTGTTGAGCCGTTGTTGATAACGGCGGTCTTTATCTCATCAAATGAAGAATTAAGCATAGGATACATAGTCTGCACGGACTCTGAAAGATTAACCATTTCGATATTGTTGATATTGTCGGAGTCAACTGTAACCTGAATATCTATAGGAGTACCATTAAGAAGTATTGAGGAAGTGTATACACCTGGTGAATATGTAGGACAAGATGTATTCTTTTTTACTGTGTCAGTGCTGGTGCTTATATTAACACCTGTACTTTTGGCAGCATCTGAACTGCTTCCGCCAAATATAAATATTGCCGCTAATATAATAAGAGCAGCAATTACGCATACCATAATTATCAGTTTCTTAAGTGGAATTACCACAATCCTGGTTGAACCGCTCATATATCCCCCTCATATAACACACATTTATTTTGATAAAATATATGAGCATTCATATATAAATAGAACTTATATATGGTATACTTAAATGAGTTTCATTGAATAAAAATGTGCACGGAAATGAGGATTATTATGTCATTACAACTTATACTTGGAGGATCGGGTGCTGGCAAGTCAACATATTTATATAGTTCAATAATAGAGGAGTCGATTAACAATCCAGACACAGATTATATAATTATCGTGCCAGAGCAGTACACTATGGCAACACAGAAGCGTGTAGTTGAGCTTCACCCACGAAAGGGAATTCTTAATATAGATGTCATAAGCTTTGAAAGGCTTGCTTATAGAGTATTTGAGGAGGTCGGGGCTTCTGACTATCCGGTTCTTGATGATACAGGAAAGAATCTTATAGTAAGAAGAATATTAGAACAGCACAAGAAAGAACTTCGATTCTTTAGTGGTAATATATCCAATACCGGATTTGTGGCTGAGATGAAATCAGTCATATCAGAGATGTTACAGTATGATATAACTGTTGATAAGATAGATGAAATTAATAAAACTGTTGATAATAACAGTCTGCTTGGAATGAAATTAAGTGACATTAATGTTGTTTATAGTGGATTTAGGAATTTTATAAAAGATAATTACATTACATCAGAGGAGATACTTGATCTTCTGTGCAGGAAAGTGCAGGAGTCAGAAAAGCTTAAAGACAGTGTGATAGCACTTGATGGTTTTACTGGCTTTACGCCTGTACAGTACAGGCTTATTGGTCTGCTTCTTGATATATGCACGGATATTAAGGTGGCACTGACTATAGATACAAGTGAGAAGGTTAATGTCAATGAGGGCATTGAGAACCTTTTCTATATGACTAAGGATACAGTGGCACATTTGTATAAGATATGTGATGAACAGCATATTAATATAGAAAATGCTGTGATGATTGATGATGATAATATATCACGTTTTAAGTCGTCAAAGGAGCTTGCATTTCTTGAAAAGAATATATTCAGGGCTGGAAGCAGGCATTATAATGGTCAAGTAAATGATATAGCTTTGTATGCAGGGACAACGCCGAAGGACGAATTGCAGTATATAACAGGAAAGATACTTGAGCTTACACGTCTGTCAGGCTACAGATACAGTGATATAGCGGTTGTTACAGGTGATATTGGTGTGTATGGAAAGCTTGCCGCTAATATATTTTCCCAGAATGAAATACCATTTTTCTTAGACCAGAAACGTCATATAACAGATAACTGCTTAGTGGAAATGATTACCGCAGTACTTGATATTATCGAGAAGAATTATGCCTATGACAGTATGTTCAGATATCTAAGAACAGGATTTACACAACTTACAAGAGATGAGATAGATATTCTTGATAATTATTGTCTTGCGGTTGGCATAAAGGGCAGGAAGCAGTGGAACAATGAATGGATAAGAAAGTTCAGGACAGGAAGGGAAGATACAGACCTTGGACTTCTTAACAGATTAAGACGCGAAGTCATTACTCCAATAGATGTTCTTCACAAAGATATTAAGGAGGCAGATGGAAATGTAGATGCCATTACCAGGGCTTTATATGAATTCATAGCCGGACTTGATTGTGAAAGGAAGCTGTCATCTATAGATGTGGATAGTGAAGAATATGGACAGATATATAAGAAGATAATAGAACTATTAGATAAGATAGTTGAATTATTAGGCAGTGAGAAGGTTACATTAAAAGAATACAACAGCATTATAGCATCTGGATTGGAGGAGATTAAGATAGGACTTATACCTCCGGCTAACGACTGCGTTGTAATAGGTGATATTGAGAGAACAAGACTTGATAATATAAAGGTAATGTTCTTTGCGGGCGTTAATGATGGGTATGTTCCCAAAAAAAGCGACAACAGAAGCGTTCTTTCAGAAACAGACAGGGACAGGCTTAAGGGTATGGACGTATCATTATCAATGTCAGTCAGGGAAAAAGCGTTTATTCAGAGATTTTATTTATACCTTATTATGACAAAGACATCAGAAAAGCTTTATATAACTTATGCACGCAATGGCATGGATATGAAAGCGGTTCTTCCTTCTTACATAATAAGAATGATTAAGAAAATGTTTCCGCTTGTTAAAGAGTACGCAAGAGAGGATACATTTGCAGAACACGCATATATACGAATTCCAAAAGCAGACATTGTATGGAGCGAGGTCAATCTTAATAAAGTGCTTGCAGAGGGAATTGCACTTGAATTATATGGAAGGGAGCTTACAGGAAGCGTAACATCATTTGAACAGTTCGCTTCGTGCCAGTTCGCATATTTCTGCCAGTATGGACTTGGGCTTAAAGAGAGGGAAGAATATCAGTTTGCGGTTAATGACTTTGGTACAATTCTTCACGCTGTAATTGAAGATGTGTCAAAAAATATAAAGCAGAACAATAAATCCTTCGTGCTTTTAAGTGATGAGGAAAGAAGCCAGATGGTATCAGAGAGTATCAATGCAATAGCTGAGAATTATGGCAATACGATACTTAAGGACTCAAGCCGTAATGAGTATCTTATACAGAGAATGAAGAATTACGCTGACAGGACACTGTGGGCAATTGGAAAGCAGCTTGCTGACGGAATATTCAGGCCAGATGCATTTGAGAAGGGATTTCTTACACAGATAGAAGAACTTCCGCACGATGTACTATTTTATATGAAGGGCAAGATAGACCGTATAGATGTGTGCGAGGATGACGAAAATTTATATGTCAAAGTCGTGGATTACAAGACAGGACAGTCAGATTTTAATCTTTTAAAGACATATTATGGCTTGAAAATCCAGCTCCTTACATATATGAGGGAAGCAATGATATATGAAAAGAAGAAATATGGTGACAAGAATATAATTCCAGCAGGGCTTTTATATTATAATATTCAGGACCCGATAGTTGAGGCGAAGAAAGATGATGACGAGGTCGAGGCACTTATAAGAAAAGAATTAAGAATGAAAGGCGTTGTTAATTCTAATAAGAATATTATAAGTATGATGGATTCAACAGAGGGTTCATCTGTTAATATTCCTGTCAGTTATAATAAATCTGGTGAACTTGATATGCGATACAGCAGGGTTATGACAACTGATGAGTTCGATAAGCTTGGTGAATATGTTGATAAAGAAAATGTCAATAACGCAGGAAAGATACTTAATGGAAGCATTAATATCAATCCGTATATTAAGGGTAATGAGAACAGTTGTACTTATTGTCAGTATAACAGTGTGTGTGGATTTAGCACAGATATGCCGGGTACAAGTTATCGAAGACTTTCCAATTTAAGCAAAGAAGATATATGGAAATTAATAGATGAGAATAACAGCGGTGAAGCGTACAGCAGTAGTAAAGAGCATAACAGTACAGAAAAGTATAACGATAGTGAAGAATATAACAAAGAAACTGACAGTAATTCAGAGGTGTAATGATGGCAAAGAAATGGACTGATGAACAGCTTAAGGCAATAGATACTAAGAACAGGAATATACTTGTGTCAGCCGCCGCAGGTTCAGGAAAGACAGCGGTTCTTGTTGAACGAATTATCAATATGATTACAGGTGAGAACAGCACAGATATAGACAGACTTGTTGTTGTTACATTTACCAAGGCCGCCGCGGCAGAGATGAAAGCAAGAATAAGAAACAGGCTTGATGATATGCTTGACAATAATGAGGCAGATACCAATCTTTTAAAGCAGATTGCACTTATTAACAATGCACATATAACAACAATAGATAGTTTCTGTCTGTGGATAATAAAAAATCATTTTTCAGAGATTGAATTAGACCCCGGTTTCAGGGCGGCAGATAATGGAGAGATTACACTTCTTGAGAATGATGTAATGCAGGAGCTTCTTGAGGACTATTATACAGACGCAGATGAGGATTTTATTAATCTTGTAGAGGCTTATGGAACAGGACGTAATGACCAGAATATAGAAGAACTTATTAAGAAAATATATAATCTTGCACGAAGCAATCCATGGCCTTCTGAATGGTATAAGGAAACGCTTGATATGTATGAAGCACCAGATAATTCTAACAACAGGGCGATAGCTGACCTGTATGAAAGCATTATCAATTCGCTGAGTGATTACTGCCGCAAATATGAATATATGATTGAACTTTGCCAGCACGTAGACGGTCCGGTGTCATATCTTGATGCAATCAATTCAGATTATATGAATATTAAAAGAATACTTGAAGCACCAGACTTTGATGACCTTTCGGTAAGAATAAGAAAGACGGTATTTGACAGATTAAGCAATAAGAAAATGCCTGATGCGAGGGAAGATTTAAAAGAATATGTCAAGAATGAAAGAAATAATTTCAAGAAATATATTAATTCCCTTATCAGTGGTGTGTTCACAGCAGATATTGATACATTAATGGAAGATGTGAAAGCTAATGCACCAATGATTGCTATGATGGTAAAGCTTGCTAATGATTTTGCACAAAGAATGTCAGAACAGAAAAAAGACCGTGGAATAATAGATTTTAATGATATGGAACATCTTGCACTTGATATTCTTGTAAAGAATAATGCTGGTATTATTGAGTATACCAGGACAGCAGATGAACTTGCAGAGAGCTTTGATGAGATATTAATAGACGAGTATCAGGATTCCAACCAGTTACAGGAAGAAATACTTACTGCTGTATCAAGGCAGAGAATGTCCGATTATTTCAATAATGTATATATGGTTGGAGATGTTAAGCAGAGTATATATAAGTTCAGACTTGCGTGTCCTGAGTTATTTATGAGCAAGTATGATAATTATTCATCGCAGAATGATAACTGCAAAGATACAGCACAGTATAATGACTGCGAAGATACATCATTTGGCGGTGGTGAGCAGAATATAAGTTCTTGTAAGATAGAATTACAGAAGAATTTCCGAAGCAGAAGTAATGTTCTTGATAGTACCAATGATGTGTTCTTCCGTGTTATGAATAAGAATTTCTGCGGCATACAGTATGATGATAGGCAGCAGCTTAACTGTGGGTTAGATTATCCAGCGTGTGAGGATAAAAGAAACTTCGGGCAGGACAGTGAGAAAAGCACAGATATTGTGCTTGTTGATATGTCGGGTGATGAGGACGGCGATGGAATAAGGGCAGAGGCAAGATATGCCGCATTAAGAATAAGAGAACTTATGTCAGAAGATAATGCTTATTACGTGTATGATGCTGACCTTGAAGATTACAGGAGAATAAAATATGGTGATATTGTTATTCTCACAAGAACGCTTACAGGCTGGGCAGATGTGCTTGTCAATGAACTGCTTGACTGCGGAGTGCCGGCTATGGCAGATACTGCACAGCAGTATTTTAAATTAAGGGAGATAAAGGTACTTATAAGCCTGCTTACCTGCATAGACAATCCATTGCAGGATATACCTATGGCTTCTGTGCTTCTGTCATACTTTGGAGGTTTTACGGAAGATGAATTATGCAAGATAAGAATATCAGGAAAGAAATATTCACAGAAGTTTCTTATCAGGCAGATGAAGAGCATAGCAGAGAATGAGGACGAGGATTGCGATTATAAGAAATGCAGTGCATTTATTGATAAGCTTAATGCCTTAAGAGATAAATCCAGAATAATGACTATCTATGATTTGCTGTGGGAGATTGTATACAACACAGGTTATTATGATTACGCAGGAACTATGCCGGCAGGAGCTAAAAGACAATCTAATATAGATGTGCTTCTGGACAGGGCATCTTCATTTGAGGGAACAAGCTACAGCGGACTTTTTAATTTCTTAAGATATATAGAAAGATTGCAGAAATACGACATAGATATAACCGACTCACAGGGTATGGGAGATAACGGCGACTCTGTAAGGGTAATGAGCATACATAAGAGCAAAGGTCTTGAGTTTCCGGTTGTAATTGTAGCCGGACTTAACAAGCAGATTAATAAAATGGATGCAAGAAGCAGGATTGTTATTGATAAAGAGCTGGGCATAGGTGCTGATTATGTTAATCTTGACCGCAAGACCAAGACATCTACTATTATAAAAGGGGCGATTGCAAGAAAGATTGTAAGAGATGGAATATCCGAGGAAGAAAGAGTTCTGTATGTTGCAATGACACGAGCAAGGGAAAAGCTTATTATGATGGGAAATGTCACTGACACAGACAAGGCAATGACAGGCTGGAATTCAATTGCTGATGAGATTAGAATGTCTGGAATATATTCTTATGCTGACTGCGAGAAGATAGACAAGTTCGCAGATATGGTAATTCCAGTTGTACTTACTGGAAAGGAATACAATAAAGGAGAATTCAATATAAAGCTTATTGGTGTGGAAGAAATTAATTCTTTATTGAACAAATCGGACATTGACCAGACCGGAATCCAAGCGGCAGATGAAAGTCAGGTAGGCGAAAAAACAGCCTATGGAACTTCGCCTTTAAAGGAGCTTCCGCCATATATTAAAGACCCTGATGCAGACAGAAAAGTAAAAGTAACTGTCAGTGAGTTAAAGAAAATGCAGAATGAAGCAGATTACGAGCAAAATGCTTTTGCGGAAGACAGTATCAAAAAGGCTGTGGGCATTATGGAGGCAGAAAGAATTAAAGAAGCGGCTGGCGGTGTTAAAGAAGCAGACGGCGGGACAGAACCTGAAGCTGCAGACGAATATATTCCAACAGTTCCTAAGTTTATAAGCAGTGAAGAAAAAGAGCTTGTAAGTAATGAACGTGGAACGGCATACCACAGGGTTATGGAATGTCTGAATTATTCAAAAGCTGGAAGCACTGAGGATATAAAGAATGAAATTGACAGAATGGTAAGAGAAGAAAAGCTGTCATTAAAACAAGCTGAATGCATAAAGCTTAAGGATATAGATACATTTGCAGGTTCATCAATAGGTGAAAGAATTAAGCGTGCATATGCTTACGGCGGGGTGAAAAGGGAACAGCCATTTGTATTTGAATATGACAGACAGCTTGTACAGGGGGTCATTGACCTGTATTTTATTGAGGACGGACAGCTTGTCATAGTTGATTATAAGACTGACCGGGTGTTAAGAGGCAGGGCAGGAGAGGACGAGCTTAGAAGAAGATATTCTATCCAGATTGATTACTATGCTATGGCACTGTCACAGATAACAGGCTTAAAGGTTAAAGAAAAAGTAATATATTCCTTTGCACTGGGAAGAAGCTTAACTGTAGAGTAATTATCTGGAATAGGTAATAGAATAAACTGAGTAGTTTATAAAATAGTCCGGCACTAAGTAGTTGAATTAAATTGATGGATACTATATACTAGATTAGTTAAAGTGTAAAATGATTTAAGAAATGGAGAAATTATGTCAGATATTACAAGTGAAATTAAGAAAAGAAGGACATTTGCAATCATATCCCACCCGGATGCTGGTAAGACAACACTTACTGAGAAGTTCTTGTTATATGGTGGTGCTATTAATCTTGCTGGTTCTGTAAAGGGTAAGAAGACAGCGAAACACGCAGTATCAGACTGGATGGAGATTGAGAAGGAAAGAGGTATCTCTGTAACATCTTCAGTACTTCAGTTTAATTATGATGGATATTGCATTAATATTCTTGATACACCTGGACACGAAGATTTCTCAGAGGATACTTATAGAACTCTTATGGCTGCTGACTCAGCCGTAATGGTTATAGATGCTTCAAAGGGTGTTGAGAAACAGACTATTAAGCTTTTTAAAGTATGTGTTATGAGACATATTCCGATCTTTACATTTATTAATAAAATGGATAGAGAAGCCAACGACCCATTCGAGCTTCTTGATGAGATAGAAAATGTACTTGGAATTGCTACTTGTCCTATCAACTGGCCTATAGGCTGTGGTAAGGCATTTAAGGGTGTATATGACAGAAAGCAGAAAGAGGTATCACTCTTTAAGGCGGCAATGAATGGACAGAAGGAAGTAGATACTAAGAATATATCAATAGATGATGATGAGCTTAAGGCAGAGATTGGTGATGATTACTGGGCTAAGCTTGAAGAAGATGTGGAACTCTTAGATGGTGCAAGTGCAGAATTTGATCTTGCCAAGGTTCAGGCAGGAGATTTAACACCTGTATTCTTTGGTTCAGCACTTACTAACTTTGGTGTAGAGACATTTTTACAGCATTTCCTTGATATGACTACATCACCACTTCCACGTAATTCGTCAGTAGGTCTTATAGACCCATTTAAGGAAGATTTCTCTGCTTTTGTATTTAAGATACAGGCTAATATGAATAAGGCACATAGAGATAGAATTGCATTTATGCGTATATGTTCAGGAAAGTTCACTGCCGGTATGGAAGCTAACCACGTTCAGGGTGGCAAGAAGATAAGGCTTTCACAGCCACAGCAGATGATGGCACAGGAAAGACACATTGTAGAAGAAGCTTATGCAGGAGATATAATAGGTGTATTCGATCCGGGTATATTCTCAATAGGTGATACTATATGTACTTCTAATAAGAAGTTCCAGTTTGATGGAATTCCTACATTCGCACCGGAACATTTTGCAAGAGTAAGGCAGATTGATACAATGAAGCGTAAGCAGTTCATTAAGGGAATAAGCCAGATTGCACAGGAAGGTGCTATTCAGATATTTCAGGAATATAACACTGGAATGGAAGAAATTATTGTCGGTGTTGTCGGTGTACTTCAGTTTGAAGTTCTTGAATACAGACTTAAGAATGAGTACAATGTAGATATAAAGTTAGAGCCGCTTCCATATGAACATATCAGATGGATTGAAAATCCAGAAGAAGTTGATGTGAACAGAATTGTCGGTACTTCTGATATGAAGAAGATTAAAGACCTTAAGGGCAATCCGTTATTGGTATTTGCTAACAGCTGGTCAGTTAATATGGTGCTTGAACGTAATGAGGGACTTAAGTTATCTGAGTTTGGAAAGAACAACTAAATTGCAGATTTAATAAGGAACAAGGTGATTAGATGAACGTAAGCTACAGAGAGATTATAAAAAAAGCAGTAGCCATAGTACTTATGGCAGTCATTCTTGTATGTATGGTGACAGGATTTTCGTATACATTTACCGCTAAAGCAGATGATACAATTATTGCTACAGGTTATGTTAATTATGATGTAACAAGCCTTAGAATAAGGACAGCACCTGTTAATGGAAGTGTAATTACTAAAGTAGATGGTGGATTTAAGTTCGATATATACGAAGAAGTGAATACGAGTGCGACATATAAGTGGTACAGCATAGGTTTTTATCTCAATGGTGAATACACAAGAGGATATATAACATCAGAGTATACTACCAGGGAAGCAAAGTCAGATTATACACCAGATAATAATTTTGAAGATTATCTTGAGGCACAGAATTTCCCGGCTTCCTACAGGGAAAGCTTAAGGCAGCTTCACAGTGCATATCCATTATGGGTATTTGTAGCAGACCATAATGGAAGGGACTGGGATACTATGGTTAATGCCCAGAATGTATTAGGACGAAGCCTTATATACAGTTCGGCAGATGCTTCGTGGAAGTCTACGGCTGATGGCTGTTATGACTGGAATACAGGTGAGTATACAGAGCTTGACAGTGGTGGCTGGGTTCAGGCATCTGAGGGACTTGTGAAATATGCACTTGACCCAAGAAACTTTCTTGATGATACATACATATTTATGTTTGAAAGTCTTTCTTATGACTCATCAGTACATAATATAGACGGTGTGCGCAATATTATAAGCGGAACATTTATGGAGAATTCAAGCCACAATCTTGACGGCTATGACTATGCTTCACTGCTTATGTATGCAGGTGAAGTATCCAAGGTAAGCCCATATCACCTTGCAACAAGAATTATTCAGGAACAGGGTGCAGACGGACGAGGCAACCAGATATCTGGAAATGTAAGCGGATACGAGGGCTATTATAATTATTACAGCCAGAACGCATATGCAAGCGGCGGTCTGTCAGCAGTCCAGAATGGTTTGAAATATGCCAGACAGACCGACAGCTCTAATATGAGGCCTTGGAATTCGCGTTACAGGGCTGTTGTAGGTGGTGCTGTCAATCTTGGAAAATGGTACATTAACAAGGGTCAGGATACTATATATTATGAGAAGTTTGATGTTAAGAACTTCTCACACCAGTATATGACTAATGTGCTTGCACCAAGGTCAGAAGCGACAAGGGCTAAGAAGGCATATAGTTCATACACGCTTAATAATACAACATTTAAGTTTAACATTCCGGTATATGATAATATGCCATCGTCAAGATGTATAATACCAGATGGCAACCAGAGTGCGAATAATTGGTTAAAGTCATTATCAATTGATGGATATTCACTTACTCCAACATTTTCAGCGGATACAACATCATATAGTCTTATTGTAGAAAATGATGTTACAAGTATAAATGTAGCTGCTTTAGCAGCAGATACAAGTGCAAGTATAAGCGGAAGGGGGAGTCATCAGTTATCAGTAGGAGATAATGTTATTAATATAGTAGTTACAGCAGAAGATGGTGGAACAAAGACATATACAATAAATATTGTTAGAAAAGAGAAAGACTCAGGTAATACAGGTGATAGTGATGGTTTTAAAACAAACCTTAATATTGATAATGAGCAAAATATAGTTACTGGAATAGGTGTTGGAAGTAGCGTTGAAAACATAATTAACGGAAATACTTATATGAACGGATGCTATGGAAAAGTTTTGGATAGTAATGGAAGCGAAAAATCAAAAGAGTCTGTTATTGCAACAGGAGATAAGCTTATTACATACAAAAGTGATGGAAGTATATATGCACAATATGATGTTGTTATATATGGCGACGTTAATGGTGATGGTAGAATTACAAGTCTTGATATGTTATATATAAAAAGACATATTTTAGATATTAAAATATTATCAGGATCATATTTGCTTGCGGCAGATGCTAACAGAGATAATAAAGTTACAAGTGTAGATATGTTATATATAAAAAGACATATTTTGGATATTAAATATATACAACAATAAAAATGGAGAAATATAATGAAGCTAACTAAGAAGATTACAATATTTTTTTTATCACTTATTTTTGTATGTGGAATAATAATGAATTTAGTAGAAAAAAAAGATGTATCAGCGGCAGAAACAGCAAGGATATCGGTAAGTTCAGGTAATTGTGAAGTTGGAGATACTGTAGATATTACTATATCTGTAAGTGGTTCAAATATTATGCTGTGTGATTTTATTGTTAATTATGATGCAAGTATGATTACACCAGTAAGTGGTAGTTATGATGCTGGAGGAAATGGTGTATTAAGGTTTATATCTACAGATGCAACTAGTTTTAAAGTCACATTTAAAGCCATAAAACCAGGTACGGCAAGTATATCAGTTGCTAAATCAACGGCACAGATAGGTTCAATGACGGAAGACTATATGAATGTTGTTACATCCTCAGGAAGTATCACTATAACAGCTCCGCAAAGTTATTCTACAGATAATACATTAAGTTCACTTGAAATTAGCCCTGGAGTGCTTTCTCCGGCATTTTCACCAAATGTTACAACTTATACGACATCTGTGGGAAGCGATTGTCAAAAACTTACAGTAAGTGCAGTAGCAAATGACTCTAAAGCCACTGTTAGTGTTACAGGAACAAGGATGGACATAGGTCTTAATACAACAACAATTACTGTAACAGCAGAAAATGGAAGTAAAAAAGTATATACAATAAAAACAACGAAAGCAGATGATATAAAAACATCTGATAATGATAACAAAAATGATGATAATTCACAAATAGACAACACTGTTGATAATAATGATAATGGTGCTAACGCAGTTCAACAACCAACAGTAAGTGTAAATGGATACGAGTATAGTATTATATCCTCATTTGATGAACATCCACTTCCAGATGGCTATGTACAATCAGAAACGGATTATAATGGTATTAAAATTGCAGTTGGAATGGGCATAGATACTAATATAACTTTAGTGTATCTTGAAAGTGATAATGGTCAAGGCGAGAGTGGATTTTATGTATATGATACTGTGAATAGGACATTTTCAAAGTATATACAAATATATCAGCCGGATTTATCATATTGCATACTTCCTATTGATGTTTCATCAATGGAACTGCCGGATGGATATGATATGGTTAAATTAACTATTAGTGGAGAAGAAGTCGATGCCCTTCTTGACAGAACAGGCAACTACGCATTATTCTACGGCGTAAGCTCTACAGGAGAAACAGGCTGGTTCAGATACAATGTCAATGATGGCACAATACAAGGCTACGCCGGTTACAATATGGCAGATGAACAGGTAATCAACACCAACACAAAGACAGCTGACAGTGATAAGGCATTTAATACAGTCAGCAGTTATATATTCGTTATATTAGCAGTCCTTGCTGTTGTAATAATAGCATTAATAGTTATAGTTATAGCCTTAAGCATTAAGCTTTCAAAGAGCAAAAAAGCCTTCGTAGGAGCAATGGACGGCTACGAAGACGAAGATATAGACGAGGAAGACTTAGACGATATGGAACTTGAAGATGATGAAGAAGATATCTTATATGATGACTTAGAAGAAGATATAGATGAAGAAGTATCTGATGATGCCGTCCCATATCAGTCATCAACCACAAAAGATCTCCCCGAAGAATACAATGAGTCTGAAGAACTGGAACTAGAAGAAATAGACGATAAATAATAAATATCTATCGTCCACCATAAACAGACAGCAAATAGTTAAATCATAATCAGATAATAAATAGGTGACAATAACCACAACAGTCTGACAATAGAGCCTCAATCCCCAGTCCCCGCTTTACTGGCTTGTCCAGTAACAGGGGACATCCCCTTTTCGTAAATCTATTGTCCGGCTGTTTTTTTACGCAAAAATCCCCCATCTCTATTTCATTCCTAATCCACTGAAATATATTTTAAAGCTATTCAAATATAATATATTGACAAATATATTTTACTATGCTATAAAATCTACTTAATAAATAAAACAAAATATACCAATGGTTGAAAGACAGCCAGCGATGCTAAAGCTGATAGAAGCATAAGAAGACGCTGGGGAGCCGCCGGTCCTTAGCTGGCAGTTCCAACTGGCAGCTTAGTACCGCTGCGAGCGACACGCAGTGCAAACGTGTCTTTGTTGCTTCTATTCGCTTTAACAACGCGTCCGGGGTCCGTCTATCTTCCACCCCCATCAATTTAAAGAAGGAGATGTACAAGAATGATATCTAAATTACACCAACTAAATTTACACGACAAAATAAAATACATTTACGCTACTGTAATTAAATTTATGATTTTATCAGGAATCGTAAGCATAATTGGTTTATCTCTTCTGGATATAAGATTTAATTCTTATGTAAAAGGGGCTCAGAAAGCAAATAATGCTGCTAAAGAAAGTATTATAGATATTAGTTCTGCTGCCCGCAATATAAGAGAGATGGCATTAAATGACGACAGTTCAACTTATGAGAATTATAAGAATAATGTTAAGACAGTTCTTACAGACTCCCAGACACAGCTTGATATTATAAAGAATACCAATATAATAGATGATGATTTGTATAACCAGTATGTTAAAGCACTTAATGAATGGGGCAATATCGGTTACGATATAATTAACCAGATTGAAAAGGGCGACCTTGCAAGTGCCAAGAATAAAATCCACACAGTATGTACACCTGCACTTAACAATCTTATGAGTATTGCGGATAAAATGGAGGATGAAACCAACAAAGAGGCGGATCAGGCAATATTGTTAAGTAATGTTGTGGCAGTCATAGGCGGTGTGGCTATTGTGTTATTTATTGTAATAGCGAGCCTTATATCAAAGAAAATAGGTGCTAAGATTACAGAGATGATAATAGAACCATTAAGGGATATAGACAATGTAGCTAAAGACCTTGCTAATGGTAACCTGCACAGTGAGCTTACATACCATTCAGATGATGAATTAGGAACATTAGCCCACAGTCTGCGTAAGTCAATAAGAACATTAAGTTCATATGTTGATGATATTAAAAGGTCAATGCAGGAATTCTCACATGGTAACTTTGATGTTAAGCCAGAAGTTGAGTGGAAGGGTGATTTTGAGGAAATATTACATGCATTTATGAGCTTTGAAGCAAGTATGGCAGATCTTGTAAAGAACCTTCAAAGAGTAGCTGACCAGGTGGCAGAAGGTTCAGAACAGATAGCCGCAAGCTCAACAGAGCTTGCAGAAGGAGCAACTAATCAGGCAGCTTCTGTTGAGGAGCTTACAGCTTCCCTTGCAAGTGTATCAGAAAGAGTTGCACAGAATTCACAGAACGCCAGAGCAATAAGTGGCAGGGTAGATGAACTTGGAACACAGCTTTATGAGAGCAATGGTAAGATGAGCGAGATGGTTACATCAATGAGTGAAATTGAAAAGGCTTCCAAGGAAATCAGCAAGATAATAGAAACTATCAACCAGATAGCTTCACAGACTAATCTTCTGGCACTGAATGCGTCTATAGAGGCGGCAAGAGCTGGCGATGCAGGAAAAGGTTTTGCGGTAGTTGCAGATCAGGTATCAGCACTTGCGGCACAGAGTGCAGAAGCTGCCAAGGAGTCAGCTTCATTAATAGATACATCTGTTGCAGCAGTCGAGAAGGGCATGGTTATTGCCAATGATACAGCTTCCCAGCTTGGTGCAGTAGTGGACAATTCAAGACATATAGTTGATGAAGTTAATAATATTGCAGATGTTCTTAATACACAGACAGAGGCAATTAAGCAGGTTGATGATGGTGTAGAAGCTATCAATGATGTTGTACAGACTAATTCTGCCACATCACAAGAGTGTGCCGCTGCAAGTCAGGATATGAGTACACAGGCAGACACATTAAGGGGACTTATTGCAACACTTAAAATAGCACATTTTAAGAAAAATAATAATAAATAATAAATAAAAGGCAGTAAAAGCATAAGTAACAGAGTAAAATATATTCTCTATACATAGTAGATATGTAATGAGAATATATATTAAAAGCTTTTACTGCTTTTTGTTGTAAGAATATATGTTCTGATTTATAATGAATTAAAAAAAGTATAACATTACTAGACAGGTTATGGACAGAACATTGAACAATATATTATATGAAACATCGGAATATGAAGATTACGAGGCATTTGTTAATGCTAAAGATAAGATAATTGGCAAGGCACATAATAACAAAGGGATAGGGACATTGTCAGAAAAGACACTTCACGCTGTCCTTAAGCTGTATTATGAGCCTGATGAGGACAAGCACGAGGTCGCTATGAGCGGTTATTATGCTGATATATATAATGACAAAGGAATAATAGAGATACAGACACGCCAGCTTAATAAACTGAGGGATAAGCTTTCGGTATTTCTACAAGATTACCACGTTACTGTGGTGTATCCGCTTCCATTTAACAAGTGGTTAAGCTGGGTTAATCCTGATAATGGAGAGGTTCAGGGTAGGAGAAAGTCGCCAAGACATTTTACGGAATATGATGCATTTTACGAGTTATATAAGATAAAAAGCTATCTGAAAAATCCTAATCTTTCAATCAATCTTGTGCTTATGGATATGGAAGAATATAAGCTTCTTAACGGCTGGAGTTATGATAAGAAAAGAGGTTCAACAAGATATGACAGAGTACCGGTTGGGATAAGAAGAATAGTAAAGTTTGACAGGATAGAGGATTATATGCAGTTAGTTCCAGCGGATTTGAAGGAAGATTTTACGGTGAAAGACTTTGCCATGGCGGCTGGGGTCAGTGTTGAAGCGTCAAGATATACGCTTAATATTCTTAATTATCTTGAGATAGTAAAGCGTACTGGCAGAGTAAAGAATGGGTATGTCTATAACGTCACAGAAGAATTTTAATATAATGAGCGCAAAAGAAAAGGAAGCGGCTGCGAAGCAGACATTTACTTTTCTTGCGCCATTAACGAACGAACAGTCGTGCGAAGCAGGACGAAAGAGTGCGATAAGCACGGGTTCGTGAGTATAGGGTAGATAAAAAGAAAATTATGATATAATGAGCGCAAAAGAAAAGGAAGCGGCTGCGAAGCAGACATTTACTTTTCTTGCGCCATTAACGAACGAACAGTCGTGCGAAGCAGGACGAAAGAGTGCGATAAGCACGGGTTCGTGAGTATAGGGTAGATAAAAAGAAAATTATGATATAATTAGCACAAAAAAATACGCAGAAATATGATATATAAGGAGGCACAGATATGTATGTAATTAAAGATAATACATTTAATATATCAGTAAGAAATCTGGTTGAATTTATGTGCCTTGGTGGGGATATTGATAACAGGGATACAGGTGTTGCTGATGTTAAGGTTATGCAGGAGGGTGCGAGGCTTCACAGGAAAATCCAGCACTCTATGGGTTCTAATTACAGGGCAGAGGTGCTTCTTAGGAATAAAGAGGAGCTGACATCAGAGGGTGGAATTGAATACGAGCTTAGAATAGAGGGCAGGGCAGACGGAATAATAGCTGACATTGAGGAAGATGAGGATGGCAATAAGCTGCCGATAGGTGAGGTTACAATTGATGAGATTAAGACTATGCAGTCAGATGTAGGAAAGCTTAAAGAGCCGGTGTATGTGCATAAGGCACAGGCTATGGTGTACGCTTATATATATTTAACAAGGTATAATCTGGAGAGCATTAATGTACAGCTTACTTACTGTAATACAGAAACTGAGAAAATAGTA
The DNA here is from genome assembly GCF_040096425.1 of Lachnospira sp. CLA-JM-H23. Taxonomy (NCBI): domain Bacteria; kingdom Bacillati; phylum Bacillota; class Clostridia; order Lachnospirales; family Lachnospiraceae; genus Lachnospira; species Lachnospira sp. CLA-JM-H23. The sequence goes on along the minus strand of NZ_JBBMET010000004.1, from coordinate 136,334 downwards.
AGATTTAAAGAGCAATATGACAGTGAGTCAATTATAAAATGGTACAGAGAACTTGTAGCTGGCTTTAAAAAGTGGATGGATTATGTATTTGATGAAAGGGCAGAAAGGAATGCTTCAATTCAGAAACTGCATTTTCCATTTGAGTACCGTGAGGGGCAGAAGAAGCTGGTTGCGAGTGTATACCACACGGTAAAAGAACAGAAGGTGTTATATATACAGGCACCGACAGGAGTAGGAAAGACTATATCAACAGTATATCCAGCCGTGCAGTCGTGCAGTAATGGCTTAACTGACAAGATATTCTATCTTACCTCCAAGACAATAACGAGAACGGTAGCCGAGGAAACATATGCGATACTAAGAGATGCAGGACTGCATTTTCGCACAGTGACACTGACGGCGAAGGATAAAATATGTCATCTTGATGAGCACAACTGTAATCCAGAGGTGTGCGAGTATGCAAGGGGGCATTTTGACAGGGTAAATGAAGCTGTTTACGATATAATCACTAATGAAGCGGTAATTAACAGGGATACGATATTGCAGTATTCAGTGAAGCATAAGGTGTGTCCGTATGAAATGTCGCTTGATGTTTCATACTGGTGTGATGGAATAATATGCGATTACAATTATGCTTTTGATCCAGATTCTTCATTAAAAAGATATTTTGGTGATGGCGGCAAAGGCAATTATGTATTTCTTGTAGATGAGGCACATAATCTTGTTGACAGGGCAAGGGAGATGTATAGTGCAACGCTTGTCAAGGAAGATTTTCTTGCCTGCAAAAGAGTAGTTAAGGATATGGACAAAAGGCTGGCTTCATACCTTGAAAAATGCAACAAATATCTTCTTGAATTAAAGAGAGCCTGTGATAAAGAATATATAATAATAGATGATTACTGTGGCACATTTTTAGCTAATCTGCAATCGTGTTATTCGTATATGCAGAAGTTCTTGGATAAGAATAAAGGAAAGCCGGTGTGCGATGAGATAATAGAATTCTTCTTTAAGATAAGACATTTTATTAATATGTATGACTGCATAGATGAGAAGTATGTTATATATGCTGAGCATATCGATGACGGTGACTTTGCACTTCATCTGTACTGTGTTGACCCGTCAGGACAGTTATCGCAGAGATTAAGTCAGGGAATATCGACAATAATGTTCTCGGCGACACTTCTTCCAGTGAATTATTTTAAGGAAATGCTTTCAGGAAATGCAGATGACTATGCTGTGTATGCACATTCGCCGTTTGATACTGATAATAAGAGAGTGCTTATTGGACGTGATGTTACAAGCAGGTATACGAGGCGTAATTATAATGAGTACACCAAGATTGCAGGTTATATCCACACACTTACGCAGTCGAAGCAAGGCAAATATATGATATTCTTTCCTTCTTACAGCTATATGAGAGAGGTGTATGATATATATATACAAAAATATGCCTGCAATGTTATAGATCTGCACGATGTTGAGGATGGAAGCTACATTTATCATCTCTCTGAGGGAGAAAATGTATTGATACAGGATAATAATATGACGGAAGCCGATAAAGAGAATTTCTTGTCAGTATTTATGGATAATACAAGTGGAAATGTCACGGGCTTTTGTGTGCTTGGCGGTATATTTTCTGAGGGAATTGACCTAAGGGATAAGTCACTTATAGGGGCGTGTATTGTAGGAACAGGCATACCTATGATATGCAGACAGCGTAATATATTAAGAAATTATTTTGACAGTATAGGTAAGAATGGCTATCAGTATGCGTATGTATTTCCGGGAATGAACAAGGTGCTGCAGGCGGCTGGAAGAGTTATAAGAACTGCAGATGACAAGGGTATAATACTTCTGTTAGATGACCGTTTTATGACACAGGAATACCAGATGCAGTATCCAAGGGAATGGGATAAAGTGTATCCTGTAGATATTAATAATACAGGAAAATGTATTGAGGATTTCTGGAGATTATAAGGCATATGGGGAATTATGAGGGAATTTGTCAATTGTGGTGAGATTTGGCAAGTAATATGTTGAGAAATTGTCAGACATATGCTATTATTCTAGTATAAATACGGACTGTGACAATTAATTATATGATTATTTATATTGGAGAGAACTATGGGAGAGAATGAAATCAGGAATTTAGCGGATTCCCATGCGGGAATAGATGAATGGAAGAAAGCTGGATTTAACGAACTTCAGGTGCTTGAGATTACTAAAGGTAATGATAATGGCGTTGATATTTCTATATATGCCAGTCCCGAATATAATTCAAGGCAGATGAAGGTTATAAGAATGGCACTTGAGGAAGGAATTGATGTAAGTGCTATGGCAGATCCGGAGTATAATTATATGCAGATGGAGCAGATTAAAGAAGGTATAAAAGAGGGTATTGATTTATCGCTTATATGCAATCCGAAGTACGATTATTCTGTTATGAGAGAGATTCGTCTTGCATTAAAGTACAGATTTGATCTTACAAGATATGCAAAGCTTGGATATTCTGGTGAGGTGTTAAGACAGATAAGACTGGCTAAGAGAGATGATGTTGATTTAACATTTTTCGTTGATGAGAATTTCGATGCACACCAGCTTAACGAGATTAGAATAGGCTTGTTAAAATGTGTAGATGTATCGAAGTATATGCTTCATGAATATACAGCAGACCAGATGAAACAGTTAAGGTTAGGACTTGAGGCTGGAATAGATATTACCAAGTATAATATGATAGGTTTCTCCTCAGGACAGATGGAACAGATAAGGTTAGGAGAAGAAGAAGGGATAGATGTAAGTCCATATGCAGATCCATTTATCAATGCTGTCCAGATGAAAGAGATGAGAGAACAGATTGAGAATGATGGCAAGGTTCAGGAAGAACCACAGCTTAATGAACTTCAAAGTCAGGAGATATTGCTTGGACTTCAGAGTGGTGTAGATGTAAGCGTATACGCCGATGCAAGATATACTTGCAGACAGATGGAGCAGATAAGAATAATGCTTGAGAGGGGTCTTGATCCTTCGGAATTATTAGTATATAAAGACCAGTAATTAAGGACATACATATAAGGGGAATTCGATTATAAAGATGACATAAGACAATGTGCTATGGTTGATTGGAGGAGTCAGAATTGAATGATGTACTTAGAGAACAGATACAGTTAAATACCAAAGAAGTAGTTGTCAATGTTGATAATGATCATATGAAAGCAAGTATAGTCCTTAATGGCATAGGCAGTGATGAAGCTTATACATATGAGGAGATTGCAGACAAGCTTTCACAGGCAGGTGTGCGTACAGGAATTAATGAAGCGAGAATACGCGAAGTTATTCTTAATAAGCTGTACGATATTGAAATCGTGGTAGCAGAAGGCAAAAGTGCAGTTAACGGTACTGATGGTTATTACAACTTCTTCTTTGATTCAGAGTATGAAAGAGATAATAAGCCTACATTAAGAGAAGATGGTTCTGTTGATTATTTTAATGTAAAGCTTTTTGAGAAGGTTAATAAAGATGATAAGCTTGCAGAGTATATAGAACCTACCAAGGGTGAATTTGGATATGACGTATTTGGAAAGCTTTTAGTTCCAAAGCCAGGAAGACCAGGACCTAAGTTAAGAGGCAAGGGCTTTACAGTGTCAGAGGACGGCAAGTCTTATTATGCCCAGTTAAGCGGTAAAGTAGAATATCGTAACTACGACCTTAATGTAAGTAATGTATATAATGTCAGCGGTGATGTTGATGTTGGAACAGGAAGCATAGATTTTAATGGTGACGTAGAGATTAACGGAAGTGTCAGAGGCAGTGTCAAGATACACGCTATGGGTAATATATACATAGGTGGATATGTTGAAGATGCAGATATATGGTCAGGACAGGATATCATTATACAGGATGGTGTTAATGCAGGTGAGAACGGAAGAATTGAAGCTATGGGCAATATATCAGCAAGGTTTTTCGAGAATGCACATATTATAAGCCATAGTGATATAAAGTGTGATTATATGCTTAATACAACAGCTTTGGCATATGGCGGAATATATCTTGAGGGCAAGAGAGGTTCTGTAATAGGCGGAGATGTCACAGGCGTAAGGGGCATATGTATTAAAGCTTGTGGAAGTGAGTCTTATTCTAAGACTGTATTAAGAGTTGGTGTAACTAAGGAGATAAGCAGTGAATATGCCAAGGTGCTTATGGTGCTTAAGGATATAGATACGCAGATAGACAGATTTAATCAGGCTTTACAGAAGCTTGATATATTAAAGAAGGCAGGTTCTGATAAGTTTGATGAAACACTTAACAGAAAGCTGTTGCAGTCAAAGATTGTTAAGACAGCAGAGAAAGCCAAATATGAAGAAAAAAGCCGTAATCTTTATACACTTGTAAGGGAGTCAGACAGGGCAGTTGTAAGGATTGATAAGAATATATATCCAGGAAGCCGTGTATTTATGGGCGATAAGACATATGTTCCTAGTACCGTATTTACGCATATTGCTTTAAAGAAGACTTCACAGGGTGTATTGATAAGAAATTATGATTCTATGTAGTGAGAATATATTTACAGAGGTTAGTTTATGATAGAAGAGGTTGTTTCAATAGAGCTTCCCGTGCATGAGAGAATGGTTATTAAGAAGAACAGGCTCACACCGAAAGATTATGCTGGCGAGCCTGTTCCAAGAATATCTATTGTTACAGGAATACATGGTGATGAGCTTGATGGGCAGTATGTGTGCTACGAAGTCATAAGACGTGTTAATAATAATCTGGAAAGATTAAAAGGAATTATAGATATATATCCAGATGTAAATCCCCTTGGAATAGATACAGGTTCAAGGGGAATTCCTATGTTTGAGCTTGATATGAACAGAGTATTTCCAGGTGATAATAATGGAGCTGTGGCAGAGAGTGTTGCGGCAGGAATTGTCAACGATATAATTGGAAGTGATTTCTGTCTTGATATTCATTCAAGCAATATATTTGTAAGAGAGATGCCGCAGGTAAGACTAAATGAAGAAAATGCGGAAAGACTGCTTCCATTTGCAAAGATGTTAAATGCGGATTTTGTATGGATATTTTCATCAATAACAGTGCTTGATGCGACACTGGCATACAGCCTTAATCATCTTGGTGTACCTACGCTTGTAGCAGAGATGGGCGTTGGTAACAGAATTAACAGGGAATACAGCCAGCAGCTTATTGATGGAATATTTAACCTTATGAGTAATCTTGGAATATGGGAAATACCAGAGGCTGATAATAAAATAGCTGTCAGAGAGCCTATTATCTCAACAGAGGGGGAAGTTAATTTCCTGACAGCGAAGGAAAGCGGAATATTTGTTCCATCTATTAATTCATGTGGCAATATCCATATGGGAGATGCCATAGGCGACATAATAGAGCCAATAGATGGAAGGATAATCCAGCATATTGAATCTCCGGTAGATGGTATTGTATTCACATTGAGGGAAAATCCAGTTGTATACAAGGGGGCACTTCTTGCGAGAGTACACGGAGGAAGAGTGTAATGAAAAAAGAAGTTTTATATAGTCTTAAGGGAATATACAGAGAGAATTTTGAGATAGAAGGCTACAGATTTGGACATGGCGAGAAATCAGCCTGCATAGTCGGGGCTATGAGGGGTAATGAGATACAGCAGTTATATATATGCTCACAGCTTATAAAGGTGTTAAAAGACCTTGAAATGAGAGGTGCAATATCGCATAACCACGAGATTTTAGTAATTCCGTCAGCTAACAGATTTTCTATGAATGTTGAAAAAAGGTTCTGGCCTGTAGATAATACAGATATTAACAGAATGTTCCCTGGTGATGAAGAGGGAGATACTACCAAGCAGATAGCTGCTGCAATATTTGAAAGCAGTAAGGGCTACAGCTATGGAATACAGTTTGCAAGCTTTTATATGCCTGGAGATTTCATACCTCATGTACGTATGATGGAAACGGGTTATCAGAGTGCGAGCCTTGCCAATCTTTTTGGACTGCAGTATGTTGTTATAAGAAAGCCAAAGCCTATGGATACGGCAACGCTTAATTATAGCTGGCAGATGAATGGAACAAATGCTTTTTCGATATATACGAACAGCACAGATATTGTTGATGAAAAGTCTGCAAGACAGGCAGTATCGTCAGTGTTAAGATTTCTTACGAGAATGGGAATATTAAAATATAACAATCACAGCGGTTACATAGCAAGTGTCATTAACGAGTATGATTTATCAGCCGTTAAGACATATGATGCAGGTTTTTACAAAAGGTTTAAAGAACCGGGGGATCCGGTTGTCCATAATGAGGTAATAGGTCAGGTTATTGATCCGTGTGAGGGATATGTCAAGAGTGAGATATTATCACCGACAGACGGCATAGTATTCTTTGCACATACAGCCCCTCTTGTTATGGGTAATGAAGTTGTATACAAGATTATAAGACGTATGCATGAATAGTGTATACAATATAGAAATATACACAACATTGTTCTTGTGTCTTGTTTCTTTAGTAATGATATGATAAAATATTTTACATTCTTGTTGAAATAGTAGTGACAGGAGTACAGCTGATTAAGAAAGGAAATAATTAAAATGAGTGGCGTTAAAAGAGTTTTTGTTGAGAAAAAGAAACCTTTTGCTGTTAATGCAAAGGAGTTACACGATGAAATCACAGGTTATCTCGGTATTAAGACAATTACAGATGTAAGGGTGCTTATCAGATATGATATTGAGAATCTTTCTGATGAGACATATAAGAAGGCACTTACAACAGTATTTGCAGAACCACCTGTTGATGATGTGTATGAGAATGAATTTAAGGCTTCAGATGATGATTTTGTATTTTCTGTAGAATATCTTCCGGGACAGTTCGACCAGAGAGCTGATTCGGCAGAGCAATGTGTTAAGTTCCTTAATGAGAATGAAACTCCTGTAATTAAGACTGCAACTACTTATATTATATCAGGCAAGCTTACAGATGATGATAAGGCTAAGATTAAAAACCATTGTATCAATCCGGTAGATTCAAGAGTAGCTGATGAGAAGCTTCCAGATACACTTGTTACTAAGTTTGATACACCAGCAGATGTTGTTGTATTTGATGGCTTCAAGGATATGAGCGGGGACAAGCTTAAGGAATTATATGATTCACTTGGTCTTGCTATGACATTTAAGGATTTCAAGTTTATTCAGGATTACTTCAAGAATGAAGAGAACAGAGATCCATCTATGACAGAAATCAGGGTTCTTGATACATACTGGTCTGATCACTGCCGCCATACAACATTTGCTACAGAATTAAAGAATGTAGAATTTAAGGACGGATATTACAGAGCTCCTATGGAAGAAACTTACAATAAGTATCTTGCTGACAGAGCTGTTATATATAAAGACAGAAAAGATAAGTTCGTATGTCTTATGGATTTAGCCCTTATGGGTATGAAGAAGTTAAAGGCAGAAGGCAAGCTTGAAGATCAGGAAGAGTCTGATGAGATTAATGCCTGCTCTATAGTTGTTCCTGTTGAGATTGACGGAAAGACAGAGGAGTGGCTTGTAAACTTCAAGAACGAAACTCATAACCACCCAACAGAGATAGAGCCATTTGGTGGTGCTGCTACCTGCCTTGGTGGAGCTATAAGAGATCCACTTTCAGGACGTACATATGTATATCAGGCTATGCGTATCACAGGTGCGGCAGACCCTACAGTTCCGGTAGCAGATACACTTCACGGCAAGCTTCCACAGAGAAAGATTGTTACAGAAGCAGCTCACGGCTATAGCTCATATGGTAACCAGATTGGTCTTGCTACAGGTTATGTTAAAGAAATATACCACCCAGATTATGTTGCTAAGCGTATGGAGATTGGTGCGGTTATAGCGGCAGCTCCAAGAAGCGCAGTTAAGAGAGAGAATTCTGATCCAGGAGATATTATTATCCTACTTGGTGGACGTACAGGACGTGATGGCTGTGGTGGTGCTACAGGTTCATCTAAGGTTCACACAGAGGAGTCTATAGAGACTTGTGGAGCAGAGGTTCAGAAAGGTAATGCACCTACAGAGCGTAAGATGCAGAGACTTTTCAGACGTCCGGAAGTAACTAAGCTTATTAAGAAATGTAATGACTTTGGTGCAGGCGGTGTATCAGTTGCAATCGGTGAACTTGCAGCAGGTCTTACAGTAGATTTAGATAAAGTCCCTAAGAAGTATGAAGGTCTTGACGGAACAGAACTTGCTATATCAGAGTCACAGGAAAGAATGGCAGTTGTTGTTGACCCAGCAGATGTTAAAGCATTTTTAGAGTATGCCACAGAGGAGAACCTTGAAGCGGTTGAAGTTGCTGTTGTAACAGAAGAACCAAGACTTGTACTTAACTGGAGAGGCAAGGATATCGTTAATATTTCAAGAGCTTTCCTTGATACTAACGGTGCACATCAGGAGACATCAGTACTTGTAGATATCCCAGATGACAAGGCTAATTACCTTGAAGCTAAGCCAGTAGATGATGTTAAGGGCAGATGGCTTAAGACACTTGCAGACCTTAACGAGTGTTCACAGAAGGGACTTGTTGAAAGATTTGATGGTTCAATCGGTGCTGGTTCAGTACTTATGCCATTTGGTGGAAAGTACCAGCTTACAGAGACACAGGCTATGGTTGCCAAGCTTCCAGTGCTTAAGGGCAAGTGCGATACAGTAACTATGATGGCTTATGGATTTGATCCATATCTTTCTAAGTGGAGTCCATATCACGGAGCTATGTATGCAGTAACAGACTCGGTTGCTAAGATTGTTGCGGCTGGTGGCGATTACAGCAAGATTAGATTTACATATCAGGAATATTTCAGAAGAATGACAGAAGATCCTTCAAGATGGAGCCAGCCATTTGCAGCACTTCTTGGTGCATATGAGGCACAGATTGGCTTAGGACTTCCATCAATCGGTGGTAAGGATTCTATGTCAGGAACATTTGAACATATAGATGTACCACCTACATTATGCTCATTTGCTATTGATGTAGCTAAAGAGCAGGATATTATCACACCTGAATTAAAGAAAGCTGGCAATATACTTGTAAGATTTGACATTGAAAGAGATAAATATGACCTTCCTGTATTCTCACAGATTAAGGAATTATATTCATCTATCCACGAAGCTATTAAGAGCAAGGCAATTGTGTCTGCATATGTTCTTGATGCTAACGGCTTAGTTCCAGCAATAAGCAAGATGGCATTTGGTAATATGCTTGGTGTTGCTGTTGAGCCATCTGTATCAAAGGAAGAATTATTCGCACCAGCATATGGCTGTATAGTAGCAGAAGTAGACAGCTCTAAGCTTTTAGAGATTAAGGCAGCTTATACTAAGGTTGGTACAGTAACAGAGGAAGCTAAGTTTACATATGAAGATGTTTCAATCAATATTGAAGAAGCATTAAGTGTATGGAAAGATACATTAGAGGGTGTATTCCCAACAAAGGTTTCTAAGGAAACTGATAGGGTTGAGTCACCTGTATATTCAAAGGGCAATGTATATGTATGCAAGAATAAGGTTGCGAAGCCAACAGTATTTATACCAGTATTCCCAGGTACTAACTGTGAATATGACAGTGCCAGGGCGTTTGAGAGAGCTGGTGCAGATACTATTGTCAAAGTATTCAAGAACCTTGATGCTGCAAGCATAAGAGAATCTGTTGATGAATTTGAAAAAGCAATTAACCAGTCACAGATTATTATGTTCCCAGGTGGATTTTCAGCAGGTGATGAACCAGATGGTTCTGCTAAGTTCTTTGCAACAGCCTTCCGTAATGCTAAGATGAAGGAAGCAGTTGAGAAGCTCCTTAATGAAAGAGATGGTCTTGCACTTGGTATATGTAATGGTTTCCAGGCTCTTATCAAGCTCGGTTTAGTACCTAATGGCAAGATAACAGGACAGGATTCTAATTCACCTACACTTACATTTAACACAATTAACCGTCACATCTCTAAGATGGTATATACAAAGGTTGTTACTAATAAGAGTCCTTGGCTTGCAGAAGCAAAGCTTGGCGGAGTATACTGCAATCCAGCTTCACATGGTGAAGGAAGATTTGTTGCACCTAAGGAATGGCTTGATAAGCTCTTTGAAAATGGTCAGGTAGCAACACAGTACTGTGACCCAGAAGGCAATGTATCTATGGACGAAGAATGGAATGTCAATGGCTCATATATGGCTATTGAGGGTATTACAAGCCCGGACGGAAGATGCTTAGGTAAGATGGCACATTCTGAAAGACGTGGTGATTCTGTAGCTATTAATATCTATGGAGAACAGGATATTAAGATATTCGAGTCAGGTGTTAAGTACTTTAAGTAAATAGAATAACTATCTGTGCGTAAGAACAGAATATCTAAATTATAAAATCCTGATGTATATTATACGGGTAAGCCTTGACTGACAAAGGTTTGTATAGTATACATCAGGAGTTTTTTATGTAGAATCAGGATAATAAAAAGTAATAAAAAGCTGTTGACAAAATAATTAAGTTAGATTATTATAATGATAGTTAGTAACAGCTAACATATATGCCTTTATATTTATTTAACGGGTCCCAGACCCGTTTATTTAAAAATCATAGGTTAGTAACAACTAACATAAGTTAGAATAAAACTAACAGTGAGATGTATACTATATATCTATTTCGCAGGATAAGGAGGAATAATATGAGTGTAGTTATAATTGGTGGTAACGAATGTATGGTATGTCAATATGAGAAGATATGTAAACAGCACGGCTGTAAGGCTAAGGTATTTGTTAAGGAGAAGAGTGGCTTTGGCAAGAAGATTGGCAACCCTGACCTTATGATACTTTTTACTAACACAGTATCACACAAAATGGTACATAGTGCTGTTACAGAAGCAAAGAGCAAGGACATTCGGATTGTGCGTTCACATTCAAGCAGTGCTTCATCACTTAATGCAGTTCTTCAGGAATATGTAGCAGACGGAAAGGCTTGTTAATTGTAACTGACACAGACAGCAGGCAGAGTAATGCGTAATATAAGGAATGGAGATTATATGCTTAGAAAGCTGGAGAATGAGATTGTAAAAGAATGTGCACCCACATTGGCTGGAATTAAGATGGCTAATCTTTTTAATTATAGATTTGTATCAGAAGATGAATTCGATTCTGAGATTAAGACTGCCAATATGAACCTTAATGAGAAGGGCGTATATATAGAAGTCTTAAGAAAGACAGATATGAGTTCATTGATATATGTATACAGACCAAGTATGTTATTTAAGGCAGTCAATAATGATGATGTATGGAATATATTATCCAGCTATGGATACATAGAACGAAGTATACAGGCATGTATTAATACACTTAAGGAACGTCTTATGACACAGCCCTGTTTTCCACACGAGATAGGTTTATTTCTTGGATATCCTGTAGAAGATGTAAAGGAGTTCATTTTTAATAAAGGACAGAACTGCAAATGTTGTGGTGTGTGGAAGGTATATTACAATGAACAGGAAAGTGTCAGAACATTTGCAAGATTTAAGAAATGTTCTGAGGTATATCAGAAGGTCTTTATAGGAGGACGAACATTAAATCAGTTGACCGTGAATATATGATTCACTCAACATATATGTGCACAAGCATTAAATTAAAGCAATAATGGAGGAATGATAATGAGTAAAGTTGCAGTTGTATATTGGAGCGGAACAGGTAATACAGAGGCTATGGCCAATGCTGTTGCTGAGGGAGCAAAGGAAAAAGGAGCAGAAGTAACATTATTCACTGCTTCAGAATTCTCATCAGCAAAGGTTGCAGAATTCGACGGAATAGCTTTCGGATGCCCTGCTATGGGAGCAGAAAATCTTGAAGAGTCAGAATTTGAGCCGATGTTTACAGACTGTGAAGCGGCACTTTCAGGAAAGAAGATAGCACTCTTTGGTTCTTACGGCTGGGGAAGCGGAGAATGGATGGATGACTGGGCAGAAAGAAGCAGGAATGCTGGTGCTGACCTTAGCTGTGACCCGGTAATCTGTAATGAAGCTCCTGATGATGAAGCTGTAAGTAATTGCAAGGATCTTGGTGCTTCTCTTGCATAATCAGAGTGTATGTACAATTAAGAATATGCATAGTTAATGTATGTGTATAATCAGATATGTGCATAATATAAAGTAATATAATGAATATATTAATAAGTGACATATTTATTCTGGACACTTCCCAATATAATATTAATAAGTGAGTAATGACCGCATACATATTAATTTTACTGTATATGTATGCGGTTATTATGTGAAAATTAATAATATGAAAATTTTCTTAAAATGGTAATTGACATCTAATAAGTGTTAGTATATACTAACACAGTAGCAAATGAAAAACATTATCAACATAGATACAGATAGGAGTGATAAGTTATGCCATTATCAATGATAGGTGAGGGAGAGACAGCAACAATCACAAGGATTGGTGGAAAAGAAGAGACGAGAAGATTTCTTGAGAATCTAGGCTTTGTAGTTGGAGCTATAGTGACGGTCATTTCTAAGACTGGCGGTAATGTTATAGTTAATATTAAAGAATCACGAGTAGCTATAGGAAGCGATATGGCTTCAAAGATTATGGTATAAAGACTTGAGTTTCAAGCCTCTATATAGATATTTACAATATTTTAATGAGAAGGAGAGATTAAGATGACTTTAAAGGAAGTTGCTGTTGGTCAGACTGTTAAAGTTGCTAAGCTTAATGGTGAAGGTCCGGTTAAGAGAAGGATTATGGACATGGGAATCACTAAAGGCGTAGAAGTCTATGTCAGAAAAGTTGCACCATTGGGAGATCCAATAGAAGTAACAGTACGAGGATATGAGTTATCACTTCGTAAGGCAGATGCAGCTATGATAGAGGTAAATTAATATTTTTTTTACCAAAAGGTTAGCATTAACTAATTATAGCAAGCATAATCTAAATGAAGAAAGTTACAACTAATTATTAACTCATTAAGAAAAGAGGTAAAAGAATGTCAATTAAGATTGCATTAGCAGGTAACCCTAACTGCGGTAAAACAACATTGTTTAATGCTCTTACAGGTTCTAACCAGTTCGTAGGTAACTGGCCAGGTGTTACTGTAGAGAAGAAGGAAGGTAGATTAAAGGGACATAAAGATGTTGCCATTATGGATTTACCAGGTATTTACTCACTTTCTCCATATACATTAGAGGAAGTTGTAGCAAGAAATTATCTTATTAATGAAAGACCAGATGCTATCATCAATATTGTTGATGGTACTAACATTGAAAGAAACTTATATCTTTCAACACAGATTATGGAACTTGGTATTCCGGTAATTATGGCTGTTAATATGATCGACCTTTTAGCTAAGAATGGTATTGAACTTAACATTGCAAAGCTTTCAGAGAAGCTTGGCTGTGAAGTAGTTGAAATATCAGCTCTTAAGGGAACTGGTATTAAGGAAGCGGCAGAAAAGGCTGTAAAGCTTGCTGAGTCTAAGAAGGTTAATAAGCTTGCACATAAATTCAGTGATGAAGTTGAATCTGTTATCGAAGCAGTTGAAGATAAGATTGGTCTTGATGTAGTAGAAGAACAGAAGAGATTTTTCGCTATCAAGTTATTAGAGAAAGATGACAAAATCGGACAGCTTATGTCTAGTGTACCTGATGTTACAGCAGAGATTGATAAACTTGAGAAAGATTTTGATGATGATACAGAAAGTATTATTACTAATGAAAGATATACATACATTTCATCAATTATTGGAGAGTGTGTAAAGAAGGCTCATTCTAAGGATAAGCTTACAACATCTGATAAGATTGATAAAATTGTAACTAACAGAATATTAGCACTTCCTATATTCGCAGTAGTTATGTTCTTAGTATATTACATTGCAATGGTAACAGTTGGTACAGCAGCTACAGACTGGGCTAACGATGGTTTATTTGGTGATGGTTTCCACCTTTTCGGTATCGGTACTTCAGCTTATGAAGAAGTAGCTGACGAATATGGCGACTCAGATGAAATCATTGCAGCATATGTAGAAAGCCTTGGTTCTAAGGGCGAAGCAATAGCAGATGCTATTGATACAGAAGCAGAAGACTATGACTCAGAAGCTGCTGTTAAGGCTCTTACAACTCTTAAGTCTATGGTTAAGTCATCAGATTCAGTTGATTATACTGTAGAAGATGATGAAACACTTGCAACAGAAGATTTCACAGCAGATGCTGATGATATTAAAGAAGCTATTAACCTCGCTATCGAATATGATGGTACAGCTCCAGATCCGGCAAATTATGGCATATGGGTTCCTGGTATCCCAGTTCTTATTGGTGACGGACTCGATGCAATCGGTTGTGCAGATTGGTTAAATGGTCTTATCCTTGATGGTATTGTAGCCGGTGTTGGTGCTGTACTTGGTTTCGTTCCTCAGATGTTAGTATTATTCTTATTACTTGCTATCTTAGAGGCTTGCGGATATATGGCACGTATCGCATTCATTATGGATAGAATCTTTAGAAGATTCGGTCTTTCAGGTAAGTCATTCATACCTATCCTTATTGGTACAGGTTGTGGTGTTCCAGGTATTATGGCTTCCCGTACAATCGAGAACGAAAGAGACCGTCGTATGACAATTATGACAACAACATTTATACCTTGTGGTGCTAAGACACCATTCATCGCTATGATTGCAGGTGCTATCTTCGGTGGTTCACCTTGGGTTGCAACATCAGCTTACTTCATCGGTATGGCAGCAATTATCGTATCAGGTATTATTTTAAAGAAGACAAAGTTATTCAGCGGAGATCCAGCACCATTCGTTATGGAACTTCCTGCATATCATATTCCAACAGTTGGCAACGTACTTAGAAGTATGTGGGAGCGTGGCTGGTCATTCATCAAGAAGGCTGGTACAATTATCCTTCTTTCTACAATCGTTGTATGGTTCACAACATATTTTGGATTTGCTGATGACGGATTCAGAATGTTAGCAGAAGATGAAATTGATATGAGTATTTTAGCTAAGATTGGTAATGCAATCGGCTGGATATTCACTCCACTTGGATGGGGTAACTGGCAGGCAGCCGTTGCTTCAATCACAGGACTTGTAGCTAAGGAAAATATCGTTGGTACTATGGGTATCCTTTATGGTGGTGGAGATGTATCTCCATATGCAGCACTTGCACTTGCATTTACTAAGTTAGCAGGTTTCTCATTCCTTACATTCAACCTTCTCTGTGCTCCTTGTTTCGCAGCAATCGGTGCTATTAAGAGAGAGATGAACAGTGCTAAATGGACTTGGATAGCAATTGGTTACCAGTGTGGATTTGCATATGTAGTATCACTTTGCATCTACAATATTGGAAGCCTTATCGCTGATGGTGTATTCAGTATCTGGACAGTTGTAGCATTTGTATTAGTAGCTGGTTTCCTTTATCTTTTATTCAGACCAACAAAGGAAGCGGAAGAATACAAGAAAGCAGCAGCTAACTAAGATTACTTCCTAATCATAATTATATAAGTGTTCAATCCGTCACTAAGTGGCGGATTGGATATATATTTTATTCATCAGATATAGCAGCAGATGTTAGAGTTGGTGTAAGAATGGAGGACTAATATGGGTACAGTAATCGTATTGGTGGTATTGGTGGTAATTGTAGCCGCTATTATGTATACAATGGTTAAAGGCAAGAAGAATGGCAAACACTCCTGCGGTGGAGATTGTGGTCATTGTGGAGGCTGCCACTAGGATAGGAGGCATTAATGCAGAAATACTATTCATGTGATAAAAATGCTTCTGAAGTAGTTGGCTATGAAAGAAGCGAAATGCAGAAGGACATAATTCTGCAAAGATTAAGAAACAGGGGATGCAGAATAACTAAACAGAGAATGATGCTTTTAGACATTATTCTTAATGAAGAATGTTCGTGCTGCAAAGAAATATATTATAAGGCATCAAAGCTTGATCCTAATATTGGAACAGCTACAGTATACCGTATGATTAATACACTTGAGGAGATTGGTGCTATTAACAGAAGAAATATGTATCGTGTATCATGTGGAAGCGAATGTAATATGAACAACACATACACAGTTGAGTTTGACGATAATTCAGTAATCAATCTGTCAGCCAGCAAATGGAACCAGATAGTGCAGAAGGGTTTAACAGCTTGTGGTTACATAGACAGTAAGACAGTTAAGAGTATAACAGGAGGGCCATTATAATAATGCCCCTCCTGTTTTTGATAAAGTTTCTCAATTAATAAAAAATATGTGGTAAAACTAAAAAGTATGGTATAAGATAATACCTAAACAAAAATCAAAGTCAATTACGTCAGGCAGATGTTAATTGGGAATGGAGGATAAGATGAAAAACGTATTTAAGAAAATCGATGGAGTTAAGACAGGAATATTTGCAGCAGGTGTACTTTTTGGTACAGCAGGAATTAAGATATTATCAAGCCAGGATGCTAAGAAGGTATACACGAACTGTACAGCAGCAGTTCTTCGTGCTAAGAAGTGTGTAATGAAGACAGCAACAACAATTCAGGAGAATGCTGGTGATATCTATGCGGAGGCTAAGGCTATCAACGATGAGAGAGAAGCAGCAGAAGAAGTTGTAGATGATACAGTAGAATTAAACGAAGTATCAGAAGAAACAGAAAGCACAGAGCAGTAATAATATGCTGGGATAAGTGCTAAGAGGCAGAATATGAAATTTTATATTAAACACAGTATGACAGGACGTTTAAGAGTTCATATGGATATGAAGCATATGAGTTTTAAACAGGCAGATATATTAGAGTATTATATTAAAAATATAGAAACAGTGACTTCTGCCAAAGTATATGAAAAGACTTGTGATGCTGTTATAGAATTTAAAGGTGATAAAACAAAGATTATTAATGAACTTAAGCATTTTACATATTCACAGGTGGCAGTTCCTGAAGATGTGCTTAATAGTTCAGGAAGAGAGATGAATTCTTATTATCAGGACAAGCTGGTTAATAAGGTATTCTTAAGAGCAGCAAGTAAGCTGTTCCTCCCTATATCTGTAAGAAATGTTGTAACAACTGTAAAGTCGGTTAAATATATTGGTAGCGGTGTTAAGACATTGCTTAAAGGAAAGATGGAAGTACCTGTGCTTGATGCGACAGCAATTGGTGTTTCTATATTAAGAAATGATTTCAATACCGCAGGTTCTGTTATGTTCCTTCTTGGAATAGGTGAGATTATTGAAGAATGGACACATAAGAAGTCTGTAGGAGATCTGGCAAGGACTATGTCACTTAATGTAAGCAAGGTATGGCTTAAGACAGCCGATACAGAGGTATTAGTCCCTGTTAATGAGATTAAAAATGGTGATGAGATTATAGTTCATGTAAGTAATGTCATTCCATTTGATGGAGTTGTAGTTACCGGTGAAGCTATGGTTAATCAGGCTTCACTGACCGGTGAAGCAGTGCCGGTAAGCAAGAATACAGGAAGCGCTGTATTTGCAGGAACAGTTATTGAGGAAGGTGAACTTACAATAAAGGTTAAGCAGAGCGGCGGTAACAGTAAGTATGACAAGATTGTCAAGATGATTGAGGAATCAGAGAAGCTTAAGTCTGGTCTTGAGAGTAAGGCAGAGCATCTTGCTGATTCGTTAGTTCCATACACATTAGGTGGAACAGCACTTACATATCTTCTTACAAGAAATGTAACAAAGGCATTATCAATACTTATGGTTGACTTCTCATGTGCGCTTAAGCTTGCAATGCCAATAACAGTATTGTCAGCTATAAGACAGGCTGGACAGAATGATATTACAGTAAAGGGCGGTAAGTTCTTAGAGGCAGTAGCTGATGCAGATACTATCGTATTTGATAAGACAGGAACACTTACTAAGGCTGCACCTACAGTAAAGTATGTGTATTCATTTAATGGTGACAGTGAAGATGAGCTTTTAAGAATGGCTGCCTGTATGGAAGAACATTTTCCACATTCTATGGCAAAGGCAGTTGTTGATGCAGCAGCTAAGAAGAACTTACGCCACGAAGAAATGCATACAAAGGTTGAGTATATAGTTGCACATGGTATATCAACTACTATAAATAATAAGAAGACTATAATAGGAAGCTATCATTTTGTATTTGAAGATGAAGGCTGTACTGTGCCTGAAGGCAGACAGGAAATGTTTGATAATCTTCCAGAAGAATATTCACACCTTTATCTTGCAATTGAGGATAAGCTTGCGGCGGTTATATGTATAGAAGACCCTGTAAGACCAGAGGCTAAGGAGGTAATTAGTTCACTTAAAGAGCTTGGAATATCTAAGGTTGTAATGATGACAGGAGATAGTGAACGTACAGCTAAGGCAATCGCAGGCAAGGTTGGCGTAGATGAATATTATTCAGAAGTACTCCCAGAAGATAAGGCTTCATTTGTTGAGAAGGAAAAAGCTGCCGGACGTAAGGTTATAATGATTGGTGATGGTATTAACGATTCACCAGCATTGTCAGCGGCAGATGTTGGTATTGCAATAAGTGATGGTGCTCAGATAGCAAGAGAGATTGCGGATATTACAGTAAGTGCGGACGATTTAGGACAGATTGTATATCTTAAAGATTTAAGTAACAATCTTATAAGGAAGATTAACCGCAATTACAGAACTATAGTTTCCTTTAATTCAGGATTTATAGCACTTGGTGTATTAGGTGTAATACAGCCGACTACATCAGCATTATTACATAATACATCAACACTCTTTATCAGTATGAATAGTATGAAGAATATAACTTTAGCTGAGGAGCATAAGTAATAATCTTATAAATTACTAAAAATATAAAAAAGGAACACACTAATTGATATATTTTATCATTTGGCGTGTTCCTTTTTTGCGTTATTGATATTATAATACCAATAAAGGTTAGGTTAGACTAACCTAATTATATTAAATATGAAGGAGAGAAAATTATATGTTTCTTACTGTAAAAGATTTAAAAAAATCATATGGCAGTACTTCTAATAAAGTAGAAGTTCTTAAGGGAATTAATTTTGAAGTGGAAAAAGGGGAAATATGCGTACTGCTTGGACCATCTGGTTCGGGAAAATCAACACTTCTTAATATAATAGGTGGAATTGATGATGCTGATTTGGGATATGTAAGCATTGATAGTGAAAAGACTAAAGATATGAAAGAAAAAGAGCTTACAAGATACAGAAGAAAGCACCTTGGTTATGTATTCCAGATGTATAATCTTATACCTAACCTTAATGTTAAGGAGAATATCGAGGTTGGTGCTTATCTTAGCGATTCACCGCTTGATATTAACGAACTGCTTAATACATTAGGGCTGTATGAGCACAGGCATAAGCTTCCTAACCAGTTATCTGGCGGACAACAGCAAAGAACTGCAATAGGCAGGGCTATTGTTAAAAATCCCGACATATTATTATGTGATGAGCCAACAGGAGCACTTGATTACCACACATCTAAGGAAATCTTAAAGCTTATTGAAGATGTCAACAAGAAATACGGCAACACAGTCATAATGGTTACACATAATGATGCTATCCAGAATATGGCTGACAGGGTTATCAAGTTAAGAGATGGACAGATAAGAGATAATATAGTTAATAACAGTAAGGTATCTGCCGCTGACCTTGAATGGTAGATTAAATATTATATAATGGGAGTTAGATATGAAAAATCCTTTAATTAAACGATTGCCAAGAGAATTTACTGGTGAAATTGCAAAATATATAGTCATATTTATATTTATGACAGCTGTTATAGGGCTTATAAGTGGTTTTCTTATAGCTGATGGAAGCGTGCTTGATACATATAATAAGAGTTTTGATAAATATAATGTAGAAGATGGTAATTTTGAATTGTATTCCAAGGCCGATGATAAGCTGATTGACAGGCTGGAAGAAGAAAATGTTACTATATATGAGAACTTCTATAAAGAAGAAACTTTAAAAGTACACAATAATGAGAAGTTAAGAGAAGACGACCAGAGCACAATACGTTTCTATATTAATAGAGATGATATTGATAAAGTTGATGTTATGGAAGGCAGACTCGCAGAGGATATTAACGAGATTGCATTGGATAGAATGTATTCTGTCAATAATAATATTAAAATCGGCGACATAATTAATGTTGGCACAAGGGCACTTAAAGTAACAGGTTATGTTGCATTATCTGATTACAGCTGTCTTTTCTCGAACAACTCAGATACAATGTTTGACTCTTTAAAATTCGGTGTTGGTGTAGTGTCAGAGAGCTGTTTTGATATGTATGATGATACACATATTCATTATGTATATTCGTGGAAATATGATAATAAGCCTGCAGACGATATAGAAGAAAAAGAGATGGCAGATGATTTTATGAAAGTAATATCTAATAATGCTATACTTACTAATTATATTCCAGGATATCTTAATCAGGCGATACATTTTACCGGTGATGATATGGGAAGCGACAAGGCTATGATGATAGTTCTTTTATATGTTGTTATAGCTATTATGGCATTTGTATTTGCAGTTACAACTAATAATACAATATTCAAAGAAGCTAATGTTATTGGTACTTTAAGAGCTTCGGGATATACAAGGGGAGAGCTGTTGTTACATTATATTCTTCTACCGATTATTGTTACATTAGCAGGTGCACTTGTCGGTAACATATTAGGATATACATGGTTTAAGGATATATTTGTAGATACATATTATCAGAGTTATTCGCTTACAACTTATACAACACTTTGGAATGGTGAAGCATTTGTATTAACAACAGTTGTTCCATTTATAATAATGGTAGTGATAAATGTATTGCTCATAGGTTACAGGCTTCGTCTTTCACCACTTAAGTTCTTAAGAAAGGACTTGGCTGTAAGACAGAAGAAGAAAGCTGTGCATTTGCCAGGATTCAAGTTCTTTAACAGATTTCGTTTAAGAATAATTATACAGAATATGCCAAATTACATTACATTATTTGTGGGTATATTATTTGCCAATATACTCCTTCTGTTCGGTATTATGATGACCCCGCTTCTTGACCATTACCAGAATGAGATACAGGACAAACTTATAGCTAAACATCAGTATGTATTGAAAGTTCCGGTCGAGGTGGATAATGAGGCCGCAGAGAAATACTGTGTCAGGACACTTTCAACACTTGAGGGACGTTTAAAGAGTGAAGATGTATTGATATACGGAATTGCTGATGACAGCGAATATGTTGACATTAACAGTAGTGAACTTAAAGATGGTGAAGTGTATGTGTCACACGGCTATGCTGAAAAGTTCAAGATTAATAAGGGTGATAAGATAACGCTCAAAGAGAAATATGAGGACAAGGAATATACATTTACAGTTAAGGATATGTATGATTATCCATCAGCATTTGCAGTATTTATGGATGAAGGATATTTTAAAAATCTATTCGACAAAGAGGATGATTACTATTCAGGCTACTTATCATCAGAGAAGCTTGATATTGATGAGAAATATATTGCAACAGAGATTACACTTGATGATTTAACTAAGGTTTCAAGACAGCTTGACCGTTCTATGGGAGAAGTATTTGGAATTATTAAAGTCTTTGCAGTTGTATTATTTGCAGTATTAATGTTCTTGTTAACTAAGCTTATTGTTGAGAAGAATTCAACATCAATCTCTATGGTTAAGATATTAGGTTATTCCAACAGTGAGATAAGCAGGCTGTATGTCACCTCAACAACAATAGTGGTTGTCATATCAGTTGTTATCAATATTGCATTATCAGTTGTAATTATGAATAGCCTGTTCAGGGTATTTATGGAGAAAATGTCCGGTTGGATTTCCTGCTACTATGCACCATATCTGTTCGTAGTTATGTTCGTGCTGAATATCGGTGTGTATGCTCTGATTTCAGTATTTATGATGTATAAGATAAAGAAGATACCTATGGATGAAGCATTAAAGAATGTAGAGTAATAAAAAAGCTGTCCTGTTTAATGAATTGGATAAAGTGAGCAGATATAATTAGCTCATATTAATCTAATCATTAAACAGGACATTTTTTTATTTATAATTAAGATGTTTTCTTTTGATTTTCTTTAAAATACTGAATTTCTTGAAATTTTTTATATTTAATTCTTGAAATTTCTCTCAAATCCTGAATTTCAGAAAAATTACAGTTATAACCGCAGTCTTGTAGTTAAGCCGCATATTCTGAGTCACCAAAGAAGTCATTGTACCATACAAGGAACATATATACTGTCCAGATTTTTCTTGAATTATCTGCCTTGCCTTCTTTATGTTCATCAAGATACTTAACAAGCTCATCTGTGTTGAAGTACTTGTTAGCAGCTTCGCTTGTGAAAGCTTTTTTAATCATATTGTAATATTTCTCGTCCTTTAACCATATTCTGATTGGCACTGGGAAACCAAGCTTCTTCTTCTCAGCAACCATATCAGGAAGATATTGGTTAGCAGCTTTACGCATAGCGTATTTAGTATTAGATTTATTAACTTTGTACTTAGTTGGGAGAGTTCTTGCTACATTGAATACTTCCTTATCAAGGAAAGGAACTCTTACTTCAAGGCTGTGTGCCATACTCATCTTATCAGCCTTAAGAAGAATATCACCGATAAGCCAGAAGTTAATATCTATATACTGCATTTTAGTTACATCATCTTTATCTTTAACTTTGTCATAAAATGGCTTAGTAAGTTCTTTATGGTTATACTTTCCAGTAGGGTTCTTTAATATCTTGGCACGTTCTTTTTCGTTGAACATAAATGCGTTACCGATAAAGCGTTCTTCAATATCCTTGCTTCCTCTTATAAGGAAATTCTTGCCCTTGAACTTAAATGGAACAGCCTGTGCAGCATTGGCAAGACACTTGCGGAGTCCCTTTGGAAGCTTTCTATAGCCTGCTGTATCAAGAGGTTCTTTGTAAATGTTATATCCGCCAAAGAACTCATCAGCACCCTCGCCTGACATTGAAACCTTAACATACTTAGAAGCAGTCTGGCTTACAAAGTAAAGGGCAATAGCAGCAGGGTCAGCTAAAGGCTCGTCCATATGATACTGGATTTTAGGGATAGCTGCCCAGTATTCTTCACTTGATACAAGCTTAGAATAATTGTCTATCTGGATTTTCTCAGATAAGGCTTTAGCGTAATCTATCTCGTTATATTTTTCGTAGTCAAATCCAACTGTAAATGTCTTGTCACCATTAAATGTAGCGGCAACATAGCTTGAGTCAACACCGCTTGAAAGGAATGAACCAACCTCAACATCACTAATCTTGTGGTGTTCAACTGAGTCGTGCATAGCATCGTCAATCTCTTTGACGAATTCATCTAAAGACTTGCTCTCATCAGCTTCAAATGTAGGCTCCCAGTATCTTTTTATGTTGATTTCTCCATTATGGAAAGTAAAGCAGTGACCTGGCATAAGCTTGTATACGCCCTTAAAGAATGTTTCAGGAAGCACTGAATACTGGAATGTGAGGTAATTTTCAAGAGCAACATCATTAACTTCCTTCTTATATGCAGGGTGTGCCAATATGCTCTTAATCTCAGAACCATATATAATGTTGCCGTCAACTACAGTGTAGTAGAAAGGCTTAATTCCAAAGAAATCCCTTGCACCAAAGAGAGTTTCCTTCTCACTGTCCCATATAACAAATGCAAACATACCACGAAGCTTATTTAACATATCTTCACCGTATTCTTCATAAGCGTGAATAAGAACTTCTGTATCAGAGTTGTTCGCAAATATATGCCCCTTTTCAATAAGGTCTTTTCTTAAATCCTGATAATTATATATCTCACCATTAAATGTGATAACAATCTTTTTATTTTCGTTGAACATAGGCTGGCTTCCGTTATCAAGGTCGATGATTGAAAGTCTTCTAAAGCCCATATAAGCCTTGTCGTCTATATACTGACCGGCACTGTCAGGTCCTCTGTGGATGATTTTATTCATCATATCAGTAAGTACATCCTTACCATTTTCAAGGTATCCTGTAAATCCAGCAAATCCGCACATATTACAAAACCGTCCTTTCTTAAATGTGATTTATTACTATAATCCTTTAAAATACAGGCACAATAAAACCTGCATATTAATAATGTTTACACGAATATTACAACATATACGGCAGTATTTAGAATAACAGCCACCGTAAATGGCAAACCCTATGTAAATCAATTATGTAATTATAGCAAACTGGGATATTTAATACAAGATAATTGTTATGGCAAAACAGGCATTTACAAAGTAATAAAAATATTTTATAATTGTAGGCAAATTTTAATAATAGCTTGGATATAGTTCCAATATTAAATGCACAATATGGAGGATTAGTAATGGAAAAGATTAAGATGACAACACCACTCGTTGAGATGGATGGAGATGAGATGACAAGAGTATTGTGGAAGCTTATTAAGGAAGAACTGCTTTTACCTTATGTAGACCTTAATACAGAGTATTATGATCTTGGACTCGTCCATCGTAATGAAACTAATGATCAGGTTACTGTTGACTCAGCAGAAGCAACTAAGAAATATGGTGTTGCTGTCAAGTGTGCTACAATCACTCCTAATGCAGCAAGAGTTAAGGAATATGACCTTAAGGAAATGTATAAAAGCCCTAATGGAACAATCAGAGCAATATTAGATGGTACTGTATTCAGAGCACCTATTATTGTTAAGGGTGTTGAGCCATATGTTAAGACTTGGAAAAAGCCTATCACAATAGCAAGACACGCTTATGGTGATGTATACAAGGCATCAGAGATGAAGATTCCAGCAGCTGGCAAGGCAGAGCTTGTATACACAGATGAGCAGGGTAACGAATCAAGAGAGCTTATTCATAACTTTAAGGGGGCAGGAATTATTCAGGGTATGCATAACCTTAACGATTCTATTGAGAATTTTGCAAGAAGCTGCTTTAATTTTGCACTTGAAACTAAGCAGGATCTCTGGTTTGCAACTAAGGATACAATCTCTAAGAAGTACGATCATACATTTAAGGATATATTCCAGGATATATATGATAAGGATTATGCTGATAAGTTCAAGGAAGCAGGAATTGAGTATTTCTATACATTAATAGATGATGCAGTTGCAAGAGTTATCCGTTCAGAAGGTGGATATATCTGGGCATGCAAGAACTATGATGGTGACGTTATGTCAGATATGGTTGCAACAGCATTTGGTTCATTATCAATGATGACATCAGTTCTGGTATCTCCACAGGGATATTATGAATATGAGGCTGCTCATGGAACAGTTCAAAGACATTATTACAAGCACCTTAAGGGAGAAGAAACATCTACTAACCCTATTGCTACTATATTTGCATGGACAGGAGCTTTAAGAAAGAGAGGAGAACTCGACTCACTTCCAGAACTTTCAAAGTTCGCAGATACACTTGAAAAGGCTTGCATCAAGACAGTAGAAGATGGTAAGATGACTAAGGATTTAGCACTTATTACTACATTAGGTAATCCTGTAACACTTAATACACAAGGTTTTATTAAGGCAGTTAAGGAGACACTTGAAAGTCTTTTATAATTGTGCCAATAAAGGGTATTATTATATAGGATATTATATATAGAAGTGTTGGATTTCACTTGTGATATCTATAGATATTCGTATGAATTGAGGATTTTGAATGAAGTTTAAGTTTGAGGTTAAAGATCTTTTTAAACTCCCCAATATTTTATGTTATATAAGAATTGCACTGGTTCCGCTGTTTGTATATCTTTATTTTACGGCAGAAGAACCAGTGGATTATTATGTTGCGACACTTGTTGTAATGCTTTCGGGGATAACAGATTTTATTGATGGGCAGATAGCAAGACGTTGTAATATGATAACTGATTTGGGTAAGATTATTGATCCGGCAGCAGATAAGCTTATGCAGCTTGCAATGTTAGTTACTCTGGCTATTAATATTCCATATATGTGCATACTTGCTGTATATCTTATTGTCAAAGAGGTAGTTATGGCACTTATGGGTCTTGTAGTTATGAAAAGGGCGAATAGGAGATTAGATGGTGCTAAATGGTATGGCAAGGTATGTACAGCAGTATTGTATGTGTGTATGCTTGCTTTAGTTGCATTTCCGCATATGCAGGTTAATCTTCAATATGTTATAATGATAGTGTGTGCAGCAGTATTGACATTTGCATTTATTATGTATATAAGAATATATATAATAATGTTAAAAGATAACCATTATGGTAATGATGAAAGAAAGTTGTATTAATATGTATAATATATTTGATATTACATTTAGGGAAATGAATGTTAACCAGTTAGCGGTATGGTTTTTTATATATAGTTTTTTTGGCTGGGCTATGGAATGTATAGTCATAAGAAAACAGCTTGGATATTGGGAGAACAGGGGTTTTGCCAAGCTTCCGTTCTGCGTTATATATGGATTTGGCGTGTTTATAGCATTTCATATATTTGCACCAATTGAGGGTAATTACCCTGCTTTATACATTGCTGGTGCTATATGTGCGACAATATTTGAGTATATGACAGCAAGACTTATGCAGAAGCTTTTCGGTGAAGTATGGTGGAATTACGACCATCTAAGATTTAATTATAAAGGAATAATATGCCTTCAAAGCACTCTTGGCTGGGGGTTATTAGCAGTTCTTATATTTAGTGTATTCAATAAAATGGTAGAACGTGTTGTATTCAGTATGGATATGAGGGTAACTACAGTGTTATCAATTGTGCTTGTTATATCATATGTTGTGGATTTCTCTTACCATTTTACTAAGAGAATTGCTAATAAGAAAATGGAAAGTGTAGTTGCACAGGCTTCAAGTGCTGGCAGCCTTCAGAGGTTTTTTCATAGATAATCAGCGGGGTGGACAATGTTAGAAAGTCTTAAGAATAATGTCAGGCTGCTTCGCAGGAGCAAACGACACGTAATTCTGTTTGAACTGACATATAAGTTACTGGCAGTAGCAGTTATATATCCTATATTAACTGCCGCCATTAATCTTTGTATGAAGGTTGCAGGAATCAGATATTTAACAAATGAATATATTGTAAAGGCACTGACAAACCCTGTTGTTATTATAGCTTTGTTTACAGGCATTATACTGTTTGTCGGTTACTGCATTTACGAGATGGCATATTTGGCTGTGTGCTTTGAAACTAAGAGAAAAGGTAATAACGCATCTATAATTGATAATATATATAATGCGTACCTGCGTCTTAAAAATTTAATCCGAATTCAAAGCATACCGCTTTTTTTATTTTTCTTTATTTCGATTATATTTATAAATGTTACAATTGTCGCTAATCTTATATATTCAGATACATTGATCAATCTTATCGGAAGTACGATGAGAAGAAACAGGTATATGATATATATGCTTGTGGCAATAGTTATGGTTCTTATATATTATTATGTTATAAGAGGCATTTTCTCATTTAATATATATATGATGGAGGGGAAGAATTTCAGACAGTCATATAAGAAAAGCTCACAGATTGTAAGAAATAACAGATTAAGGGTAATTATGTCTGTTATTGTATATAATCTTGCAATATTTGCAGCTATAGCAGTGTTCTATACAGTTATTTCGCTTATACTTATAGGCGGTGTTAAGCTGTTGGATATGGCTTATCTTGGAAGTGCGGTATATTTATCAGTTCTTAGGGAATTGAGGGCCGGTGTGAAGATTTTTCTTGTGTTTATATCAATACCTTGTTCATTCTCAATGATTTCATATATGTATTATAAATATTCCGATCTGGATGATATTGAATTTGAATTCGTGGATATTGACGAAGGTTCAGCAAGGGTCAACAGGATAATATATGCAGTTGTGCTGGCATTATCCATAGTGCTTGATGTTATATATATAATTGGGTCATTTAATAATAATCCGTTTGAGAGAGTGGCTATATTCCACAATACGGATATAACTGCCCACAGAGGTGCTTCAGTAGATGCACCTGAGAATACTCTTGCGGCATTCAGTAAGGCGATTGAAGATATGGCTGATGTTATAGAGTTAGATGTCCAGATGACCCAAGACGGCTATATTGTTGTTATGCATGATACATCAGCATACAGGACTACAGGTGTTCTAAAGAATATTACGGAGTTTACTTTAAGAGAAGTTAAAAGACTTGATGCCGGGTATTGGTATTCAGAGGAGTACAAGGGCGAGAAAGTTCCAACACTTGAAGAAGTATTGCAGCTTGCCAAAGGAAAGATTAAACTTAATATAGAGATTAAAACGGCGGATAACAGTGATGAGGTAGCAAAGAAGGTTGTAAAGCTTATACAGAAATATTCAATGCAGGATTCGTGCGTTATCACCTCATTTGATTATAGTGCATTGCAGGCTGTTAGGTCTTATGATGAGGACATAGAAGTCGGGTATATATTATCGGTGGCCTATGGAAAGTTCTATGAGATAGATGACGTGGATTTCTTTAGCGTCAATGCTTCGTTCCTTACTAAGAGAGTTGTTGATGCTATTCATAATTCAGGAAAGCAGGTATATGCGTGGACTGTTAATAATGACGCTTCTATAAAGAATCTTACTAATAAAGGTGTTGATAATATAATAACTGACAAACCTGTAACGGCAAGAGAGGTTATATATTCAAGAGATACAAGTGAGACATTGATTAATATGATAAAGTATGTATTTAACCAGTGATTAGCTTGGTAACATATATGCGTAAATGTACGCGGAAACGGGGGTCTATATGTTAAGAGGTATAGGTACATCTAAGGGAATTGGTATAGGAAAAGCACTTATTATCCATAAGTGTAAGAATGCTGTCAGCCGTGTTAAGATTAAGGATACAGAAGCTGAGGTTGATAAGTTCAATGAGGCTGTGGAAAAGTTCATACAGGAGACTAATGAGCTTGTGGATAAGTTGTCACAGAAGCTTAATGGTGATGATAAGAATGCTCTTGTATTAAAAAATCAGGAATATCTTATAAGAGATCCTGAGTTTACCAGTGGTGTAATAAGTGCTATAACTAATGACAAGCTTAATGCAGAAGCTGCGGTTGAAGATACCTGTGAGATGTTAAAGAACATATTCTTAAGCTTTAACAATGATACGATGACACAGAGAGTAGCCGATATTGAAGATATGAAACAGCGTCTTATAGCAATAATGCAGGGACAGAAGCATATTGATCTTACTAAGCTTTCTGATAATACTGTTATTATTGCCGATGAAATCCATCCATCTATGACAGCTAATATGGATACAGAGCATATTGCCGGTATTATATCAGAGAAAGGTGGAGATACATCACACGCTTCAATTCTTGCAAGAGCATTAGAAATCCCTGCTGTATTAAGTGTTAAGGATATATGCAGTAAAATAGCAGAGGGTGAGGAGGTTATAGTTGATGGAGCTTACGGCGAAGTATTCGTCAATCCTACACCTATAACTCTTAAGATATATAATAAAAAGAAAAAAGCATATGATGAAAGAGTTAAGGAACTTAAAAAATATATAGATAAACAGACTGTTACCAGGGATGGCAGAAAAGTAATGCTTGCTGCTAATATAGGCAATGCTGATGAGGCTGCTAAAGCTGTAAAGGCTGGAGCTGAGGGTGTCGGACTTTTCAGGACGGAATTCTTATTTATGAACAAGCAGGCACTCCCAACAGAGGAGGAGCAGTATAACGAATATAAGAAAGCAGCAGTTGTGCTTGATGGCAGACAGCTTACGATAAGAACGCTTGATATTGGCGGAGATAAAGATATTCCTTATATGGGACTCACAAAGGAGTTAAATCCATTTCTTGGATACAGGGCCATAAGGTTCTGCCTCGACAGGGTAGATATATTTACAACCCAGTTAAGGGCTGTATTAAGGGCAAGTGCATATGGCAATATAAGAATTATGATTCCTATGATAACTTCTGTTACAGAGGTGCAGGCAGTTAAGAAGATTATAAATGGTATATGCAGGGATCTGGACAAGAAAGACATTAAGTATGATAAGGACATAAAGATAGGTGTTATGATAGAGACACCAGCCGCGGCAATAATGGCAGATGTACTGGCACATGAGGTTGATTTCTTCTCAATCGGTACGAATGATTTGACACAGTATACACTTGCTGTTGACAGAGGCAATGAGAATGTTGCTTATCTTTACTCTGCACTCAATCCAGCCGTTATACGAAGTATTAAACACATAATTGAGTGTGCACATAATGCAGGTATAGAAGCAGGAATGTGTGGAGAAGCGGCGGCAGATGAAAGAATGATACCACTTCTTCTTAATTTTGGACTTGATGAGTTCTCTGTTACAGTGAGCAGGGTGCTTGAAACTAGAAAAGAGATAGCTTCGTGGAGCAGTAAGGAAGTAAAAGAGATAACAGAAAATGTTATGAATTATTCGGAAGAAAAGGAAGTATCTAACTATCTTAGCGACTGCATAGCAAAAGAATAGATTATTATATAATAAATGCTTTGTGATGATTGATATGTTAAGACATCTGCTTCTGGCATAATAGAATTAATTGGAGGAAAATATGGCATTATATGATACAGATGACGAGCAGGAAAAGGTTGTACTTGTCGGCGTAGAGTTAAATCCTCTTGACGACTGCGGGAAGTCGTTAGAGGAGTTAGCAGAGCTTGCTAAGACTGCCGGAGCGGTCACAGTAGGAAAGATGATACAGCCGCGTGACAGCTTCCACCCTGCAACATATATTGGTAAGGGTAAGCTTGAAGAATTAAGGCTTATGATAGATGAGCTTGGTGCAACAGGAATAATATGTGATGATGAGCTGTCTCCAGCACAGTTAAGAAATCTTGAAGATGTTCTTAATACTAAGATTATGGACAGAACAATGGTTATTCTTGATATATTTGCCGCAAGAGCTTCATCAAGTGAAGGTAAAATACAGGTTGAGATGGCACAGTTAAAATACAGGTCAACAAGACTTGCAGGACTTGGAACAACACTCTCAAGACTTGGTGGTGGAATAGGAACAAGAGGACCGGGCGAGAAGAAGATAGAAACAGACAGGCGAATAATAAGGGACAGGATTGCTCATTTGTCAGGTGAGTTAAAGGAGATTAAGAGCCACAGAGATGTGCAAAGACAGAACAGACAGGACAGTTCTACACCAGTAGCGGCTATAGTAGGTTATACTAATGCGGGTAAGTCAACACTTCTTAACAGGCTGACCGATGCAGGTGTATTATCTGAGGACAAGCTGTTTGCAACACTTGATCCTACAACGAGGGCACTTACACTTCCTAACAAGGAAAAAGTGCTTATGACAGATACTGTTGGATTTATCAGAAAGCTTCCACATAATCTTATAGAGGCATTTAAGAGTACACTTGAGGAAGCGAAATATGCAGATATGATAATTCACGTTGTGGACTGCTCTAATGATGATTACGAAAGACATATGGCAACAGTATATGAGACATTGAAGCAGTTAGATGTAGGTGATAAGCCGATAATTACACTTTTTAATAAATGTGATAAATACGGCGAACTTCCTATACTCAAGGACAGCAAAGCTGATTATGTTGAGAATATTTCAGCCAGGACGGGTGTGGGAATAGATGAATTTCTGGAAGATGTGCAGGATATTATATTAAAGAGCAGAATTAGAATAGAAAGAGTATTTCCTTACAGCGATGCAGGCAAAATCCAGCTTATAAGAGAATACGGACAGCTTGAAAGTGAGGAATACACACAGGAGGGCATAAGTGTCAAAGGATATGTGCCAGCCTGGGTAGGAGGCAAACTATGAATTTAATTGCACTTGTTGATAAAAAATGGGGAATAGCTAATAAAGGAAGAGAACTTGTTGATATTCCAGAGGATAAGAAGCTGTTCCGTGAAGAAACTTATGGAAAAGTTGTTATTATGGGAAGAAAGACATTAGAAGCACTTCCTAACCAGTCAGCACTTGTTGGAAGAAAGAATATTGTTCTTACAAGAAATAAAGATTATGAAGCTAAAGACGTATGTTTATGCCATAGTGTTGAAGATGTGCTTGAGAAGGTAAAAAATGTGGATAGTAAGGATGTATATGTCATCGGTGGTGGACAGATATACAAAGAATTCCTTCCATATTGTGATACAGCACATATTACAAAGGTTGATTACTCTTACGAAGCAGATACTTATATAAGTGATTTTGATAAGCTTAAAGACTGGAGAATTACAGGACAGAGTGATGAACATACATATTTTGATATATGTTATGAGTTTGTAAGGTATGAAAGAAAGGGTAAGGCTGATGAAATGCCAGAATAAAAAGAAAAATGTAAAGCGTGCTGTGGCTGGTATAATATTTCTTTCCGTAATAGCAATAATATTATCGGCATATGGCGTTACACAAATGTATGCTTCTCCAGAGAAAAAAGCTTTAAAAACGATGTTGAAATCTGGAGAACTTTTACAAAGCACAGTTGAAAAATATATAAACAACATAGATGTAAGTGCCAATAACTATACTGGAAAAATTAATATATCGGAGTTGATATATGATAATGCTGATTATATGCAGGGTAAGAATAGTGCAGAATATACCATTACAGCTAATATCGATAATAATGGAATAAATGTAGTTATACCTGAATTGACTAATGATACATTTTTAATATCTAAAGCTGATATATCAAGATATATTAATATAGATGCAGATCAGCTTAAGCCTGTTTTAAAAGCTGCATTAGCTGACTTTGTGAAGGGCTATGAAGTTATGGCAATGGATTGCGTGAATACAGTCAGCGAAACAGGAAAACACACTTATAATATTAATATAGATGAAACAGCTTTAGTTAATGGCTTTAATACATTTGTGGATGAATTATATAAAGATTCACAGGTTCTTCCATATATTTCGTTGTTAAATGTATATGGCATAAAAAAGGACAGTATTAAATCTGAATTTGCCACGGAAGTAAAGGACTGCAATGTAGTGCTTGATATAGAGGCTGACAGGGATAATAACCTTGTAAAGGTGAGTGCTGTAGTATATTACAATCAAAACGCTGTCTGTAATATGGTTATTGATTTTGATGGACTGGATAATATGACGCTATATATTATGGCTGAATATTCACAGGCTGAATATGTGAATTCGGTAATACAGATGGATATGCAAAGTGATAATGTAATAGGAGTGTCAGCCGATGCAGATATACATTTTATGAATCACAGTTTAAAGCTTAAGGCATCAGGAAATATTAATATCCAATAAGTCTTTGCAAAATAATTATTTTACATTTCTGTAACCAATCCTGAAAAAAGCGTACTCTATAAGTGAAAGCTTTCAAAAAGAAATAATTAAGGACGATTTAATAAAGTGTGCAGCGAAGAAAAAATAATTGATTTAATAGCAAACAGAGATGAATCTGGAATGCGTGAATTAATGGAGCGGTATCAAAGACCATTAATGAAGCTTGCAATGAATATGCTTGACAGTGAGGAAGATGCAAGAGAATGTGTTAATGATACGTTTTATGAAGTATGGAAATCAGTTCCAGATAACAGACCGCAATATTTGTTTGCATATTCAGCTACTATATGCAGACATATAATCTGCAAGAGAATAGACCATGACAATGCATTAAAAAGAAGCTCTAATGTTATAGAACTTACAACCGAGATGGAACAGTGTATCGGCAAGCCTGATAAAGCACTTGAGGGTGATGAACATATGGTAGGAGAATTGATTAATACATTTCTTAAAACATTGGATACTGATAAGAGAAATATATTTATCAAAAGATACTGGTATTCACAACCTGTTAAAGTTATATCAAAAGAACTTGGAAAGAGCGAAAGTTCAGTTAAGGTTGCACTGCACAGATTAAGGAAAGATTTAAAGAAGTTTTTGGAAAGTGAGGGCGTTTTGGTATGAATGGTGAGAAATTATTTAAGTCAATGAACAATATTAATCAGGAGTGGATTGAGCAGGCAAAGCCAGCTAATAAGCCTGTCATAATGAGAACCAGATCAAAAATATATAGAAATATAGCAGCAGCGGCAGCCGCAGTGATTGCAATCTCGGGATTAACTTACACTGGTGTATACGCGTACCAGAAGTATCTTGTCCCAAAGAGTAATGTCAATTTTGAATCTCATATAAGCGGGGATAGTTCGGTTAATGTCTATAATACAGGTAATGTTACATCTACAGAAGAATCTAATGTTGACGTGGAATGGGGAAAATATGTTGCTAATGGTGGAAGATTTTATATTGAACTGACTATAAAGTCAAAAGACGGAAGTCCGATTATACCTAATGATGATACCTTAAGTCCAATAATTGGTACATTTGATTTTGCAGATACTGTAATAAAAATAAGTGATGAAACAGACCAGTTCAAATCAACAGGTACATTATACCATCTTAATTATAATGGTATGTCAGATGATGGTTCAGAAATATATGCAGAATTAATATATGTTAATGCTGATTCAAGAGATATTGTTAATCATAACATTTCGATTGATGTTAAGGATCTTAAGTGTACGTACAGAAATGGTGAAGATAATAAAACAAGAGAAACCAGAACCTTAGCAACAGGGGAGTGGTCTTTTGAAACAGTTCTTAAGAGTAGCAGCACAGGTGTGCTTAGTACAACTCCTAATATATCGGTTACATCATCTTGTAATGCAGACCAGACTATCAATATAGATACACTTAAATGTGATGGATTCGTACTTGATATATATGGAACAGGAAATGCAGACTTTAAGTGGTTTGGCATGAGTGGTAAATATGCACCTGTAGTACATCTTAAAGATGGCACAGTTGTTAGTATTGACAATAAAACTTCTGATTTAAGTGCCAAAGCAGGTATTATGCATATATCATTTGCATTAAAACAGGTTATCAGTGTTGATAATATTGCATCTATTGAGTGGCATGGTGTAACAATATATTCAGCAGAATAATAAACTATAATTAATAACTACAGCTCCTAAAATGTAAAATAACCTAAAATAAACCCTTCAAAAGTAAGACACTGTTTCTGACTTTTGGAGGGTTTTAAATGTTTGTTAATTAAATAGCAATCTGTTATGAATATACAATGTATGTGCTGTAGCGGAATCTTCTTAAACGCTGTTCCATTTTAATAGCATTTAAGAGAATACGGTAAGCACCGACCTGGACTTTATAATAGCCGTCCTCATATATTATAAATGCAGGAAAGCCGTCCATTAAAAGTGAATTAAGCATTCTATCGGAATTATCCTTGTTGCGGTATGCGCCAACCTGTACACGGTAAAGTGCTTCATTTTCTGTGTCATAATCATTATTGTCACAAGGACATTGTGGCATAATATTTGAACTACTGACAGGGACAGAAAACACCTCGTTATCAGGTGGGATGGAATTAACCATAGCTGTGCTGTCAATTGGGGCAGAAGCAGTTCTGCCAGAGTTATTCATTTGGCTGTTGCTGCTATTATTGTTGTTACTATTGTTGTTGCTATTATTATTGTTGTCAGTGCGATTGCTTTTATTGGAAGTGGTATTTCCGGGCCTGCCTGATGGTATGCTTTCTAATATTCCGTCTGCGATTGCTTGTGCAATGCTGTCGAATTCTTCATCAAATAGATAATTGTCTTTATCGTTGTTAATAAATCCAGCTTCAACAAGAACGGCTGGCATTTTGGTACGTTTAAGGACAACAAGGTTTTTGCGTTCGTCTACACCAAGATTTTTAAAGCCAGCATCTTCAAGCTGGTTATTAATATTTCTTGCCACCTCAGCCTTTAAACCAGTATCGCTGTATACAAGGGTTTCAACGCCTGAATACTGGTTAGGATTTTCTGAGGAATTGCGGTGTATTGATACGAAAAGGTCGGCACCGGAATTATTCGCATCGGTTGCTTTCTTAAATGGAGTTTCGTATTCGTCAGTAGTTCTTGTGTAATATACATCTATGCCATTTTTTTTAAGTATGTCACCGACAGCTAAAGTAAGGTCGAGAGTGTCCTCTTTTTCCTGTCTACCCTTATATACAGCACCGGGGTCGCTTCCACCGTGTCCGGCATCAAGGGCGATTTTATAATCAGCCATAAATCCTCCTAAAGGAAATATCAGTTTATTTTATTCATAAAATTTCATAAAGATACATATAATAATCAAAAATATAATGAATAATATAAGAGGAATTAGATTATGGTGTATGTACATACAATGGAAACTCCTGCCGATGCAATAGATAAAGGGAAAATGCGCATTAACGTATATGATAAACAGCAGGGCACACCATTGGCAGATGCAAGGATTTCACTTGCATATACAGGAAATCCTGAAAGAATTATCAATGAGATAACTACTGACTCAGAAGGAGCAGTTAATCTTGATGATCTTCTCACACCACCGGTGGAGTATAGTATGGAACCAGGTGAGAACCAGCCATTTTCGGAATACACTATTGATGTTAATGCAGATGGCTACGAGGAGATTAATATATCCGGTATTGATGTATTCTCAGGGGAAACAAGTATTCAGAATGTGTATCTGAATGAAGATAACAGGGAGATTCCAGAGAATAATATTGTAATTCCGGTTAATACGCTGTATGGCAGCTATCCTGCCAAGATACCAGAGACTGAGATTAAGCCGGTACGCCAGTCGGGGGAGATTGTGTTAAGCCGCGTTGTAATACCAGAAACAATAGTTGTGCACGATGGTGTTCCTACAGACTCCACAGCACTTGATTATTATGTGAGATACAAGGATTATATTAAAAATGTAGCGAGCAGTGAAATATATTCGACATGGCCAAGACAGACGTTGGAAGCTAATATTTTAGCGATTATGTCCTTTACCTTAAACAGAGTGTATACAGAGTGGTACAGAAACCAGAATTACAACTTTACGATAACCTCATCAACTGCATTTGACCACAAATGGGTCAACGGACGTAATATATTTGAAAGCATTTCACAGGTTGTGGATGAAATATTTGATAATTATCTGTCAAGACCGAATGTAAAACAGCCGATATTAACACAGTATTGTGATGGAAAGAAATCGAGCTGTCCTGACTGGATGACACAATGGGGAAGTAAATATCTGGGTGATCAGGGATATTCCTCAATAGATATATTAAGATATTATTATGGAGATAATATGTACATTAATACGGCTGAACAGATACAGGGTATTCCGTCATCGTGGCCTGGTGCAGATCTTGATATAGGCTCATCAGGGCAGAAGGTAAGGCAGCTGCAGGAACAGCTTAATCTTATAGGGGATTATTACACAGCAATACCGGCACTGACGGTTGACGGGATATATGGAGAGCGTACAGCTGAGGCAGTAAGGCAGTTTCAGAGAATTAATAATATGCCGCAGACTGGTGTCGTGGATTTCCCAACCTGGTACAGAATATCGGACAGATATGTAAGGCTGTCAGGAATTGCAGAGCTTAATTGAAAATTTCTACAATTATTTTCATAATTATATAAAATATTAGTTGACAGCTATAATTATTAGTGATACACTCTAATAGTTGTTAAACAAAGCAGAGTATCCACTCTCACCTTAGCGCAATCGGGCGACTTGGGTTTATATTTTTAAGAATGTGCATGATAAACAGCAATTAAGATGCATTATGATTAAAAAGTGGATAGTCTGACTATCCACTTTTTTTGATTTTGGAGGTGCACTACTATTAGCGAATTAATGATTAACGAGCAGATCCGTGATAAGGAAGTTCGTGTTATTGGAGAAGAAGGACAGCAGCTTGGAGTTATGTCTCCTAAGGATGCTATGAAACTGGCAAGAGAGGCAGAGGTTGATTTAGTAAAGATTGCCCCATCTGCAAAGCCACCTGTATGTAAGCTTGTGGATTATGGCAAGTATAAGTATGAACTTGTCAGAAAAGAGAAGGAAGCTAAGAAGAAGCAGAGAACAATAGAAGTCAAAGAAGTTCGTTTGTCACCTAACATAGATGTTAATGATTTGAATACTAAGTGTAATTCAGCAAGAAAGTTCATCGAGAAAGGCGATAAAGTAAAGGTATCTTTAAGATTTAGAGGCCGTGAGATGGCACATATCGATTCCAGCAAGCATATATTAGAAGATTTTGCTGAGAAGTTAAGTGATATTGCAGTAGTAGACAAAGCTCCAAAGTTAGAAGGCAGGAGCATGACTATGTTTTTAACTGAAAAACGTTAAAATATTATTTATTCCATATGAGAATTAAATTAGGAGGATTATTATGCCAAAGGTAAAGACAAAAAGAGCAGCTGCAAAGCGTTTTAAAGTAACTGGAACAGGTAAATTAAAGAGAATGAAAGCTTACAAGAGCCATATTCTTACAAAGAAGACTACTAAGAGAAAGAGAAATCTTAGACATGCAGCTATGACAGATGCAACTAATGTAAAGACAATGAAGAAGATTATGCCATATTTATAAGATATGGATGTCTGTGATTGATTATTAGGAGGAAATTAAGAAATGGCAAGAATTAAAGGCGGTATGAACGCAAAGAAGAAGCATAACAGAGTATTAAAGCTCGCTAAGGGTTATAGAGGAGCTAGATCTAAGCAGTACAGAGTTGCTAAGCAGTCTGTAATGAGAGCTCTTACAGAGAGTTACAAGGGTAGAAAGCAGAAGAAGAGACAGTTCAGACAGTTATGGATTGCAAGAATCAATGCTGCAGCAAGAATGAACGGTCTTTCATACAGCAAGTTTATGTATGGTTTAAAGTTAGCTAACATCGACCTTAACAGAAAGGTATTAGCTGAGATGGCTGTAAACGATGCAGAAGGATTTGCTAAGTTAGCAGAAGTAGCTAAGGCTAAGCTTGCTTAATTAAGATTTATATTGGTATTAATACCAGTTATATAAAAGGCAGAAAGCGAATTGATGTGTTCCAGTAATTCGGGAGCATATCAGATTGGGCTTTTTGCCTTTTTTTGTGATAATATTGTGAAACATTTGCATAATACTGGTTTTAAATGTGATATTGTGGTATAGTTTATAAGTCGGTGTTACGGCAATATTTAATGTGGAGACAGGTTATGAGAAAAGTATTAAAGAATAAAGTTGTAAAATATGCTGTTACAGCAGCTATGGTTATGTCAGTTATGATGACAACAGCCTGTAACAGTAAGATAAAGGTAGATTATGGATACAATCCAACTGATTATGTAGAGCTTGGAGATTATAAGGGAATTCAGGCTGAGGTTGA
This sequence comes from Lachnospira sp. CLA-JM-H23, assembly GCF_040096425.1. NCBI lineage: Bacteria > Bacillati > Bacillota > Clostridia > Lachnospirales > Lachnospiraceae > Lachnospira > Lachnospira sp. CLA-JM-H23. Next base: position 97,126 of record NZ_JBBMET010000004.1, on the reverse strand, counting down.
TGTAACAGCCATAACTAATCAGGTTATAGATGATAAGATTGCAGAACAGCTTGAAAGTGAGACAACATATACAGATGTTAACAGGGAAGCACAGAAAGGCGATAAGGTTACATTTGGTTATACTGGTACATCAGGCGGACTTTCAATAGATGATTTTACTGGTTCTGATTATAGTATGACACTTGGTAAGGATGCTTTCCCTGTTGCAGGAACTGGCTTAGATGAAGAATTATATGGAATGGTTGCAGGACAGACTAAGGTAATAACAATCACACTTCCAGAGAATTCAAAGTATTCTGATTATGCTGGCAAGAGAGTTGTATTCGAGCTTACAATGAGTTATGTACAGCAGGCTAATGTTCCTATGCTTACAGATGCTTTTGTTAAGAGTGCGTTCAACTGCGAAACAGTTGATTCATATAAGGCACATGTTAAGAATGATGTCAGTGGAACAATAGAAACTAAGATAACAGAAGCTAAGAATGAAGCAATACTTACCCAGCTCCTTGACAAATGCAAGGTTACAGGTTATCCAGAGGAATTCCTTGCACAGCAGTCATCAAAGCTTGAGGAATCAATAAGCTTTTACAGCACACTTCAGGGAAAGACTAATGATGAATATTGCCAGAACCTTTATGGCATGACATTTGATGAATTCGTTAAGGCATCAGCAGGACAGCAGCTTGTATATCAGGCAATTGCAGAAAAGGAAGGACTTGCAATTACAGATTATGAATACAAGGATGACCTTGAGCAGTTCGCTAAGGACAGCGGTTATTCAAAGGTAGATACATTTACAGATAAATATGACAAAGAAACTATTGTTAAGTCTATGCTTGTTAAGAAGGCACAGAATTTAGTAATGGATAGTGCAGTCATAACAGAGAAGTAGGATATATAAGAATACATTTGTTGAACATACACTATAAATCAGAAATCATAGCTGGATAAATATATTTAATGATATACTAATTCAGACAATGGTTTCTGATTTTTTGCTTTTAAAATTATCGAACATTTGTTATACTAAATTATGATATTGTGTATGCACAGTATGTGAAGGTTAAGTTTAGATGTACTGTTGATTTTAGTTAAGTGCATATGTAAGTTAAAGTGGAGATAGTGTGAGTATAATCACACATTGGATTGGAGCGTATATGAATTTAGATGGTTTAAATGACTGCCAGAAAAGAGCGGTTAAAAGGACAGATGGTCCGCTTCTTATTATAGCGGGAGCAGGTTCTGGAAAGACAAGAGTTCTTACTAACAGGATAGCCTATCTTATAGATGATTGTGGTGTAGCACCATATAATATACTTGCTATTACATTTACTAATAAAGCGGCAAGGGAGATGAGAGAGAGAGTTGATGCGACAGTAGGACAGCAGGCTGGCGAAGTGTGGGTAAGCACCTTCCACTCTACCTGTGTGCGGATTCTCAGGCGTTATATAGATAGAATTGGTTATTCCAATACATTTACAATATATGATACAGATGACGTCAAGAGTGTTATAAAGGATATATGTAAGAAGTTCAATATAGATACGAAGATGCTCAAGGAAAAAACAATTATGAATGCGATATCGCACGCCAAAGATGAGCTTATGAGTCCGGATCAGATGGAGCTTGAGGCAGGTGGTGACTACAACGGCAAGAGAATTGCCAATGTATACAGGGAGTATCAGAAGACATTAAAGCTTAATAATGCACTTGATTTTGATGATTTAATATACAAGACAGTAGAATTATTGGAAAATGATGCTGAAGTACTTAATTATTATCAGGAACGATTTAAGTATATTATGGTTGATGAGTATCAGGATACTAATACATCGCAGTTTAAGCTTATATCAATGCTTGCCGCCAAATATGGCAATCTCTGCGTGGTTGGGGATGATGATCAGTCAATATACAAGTTCAGGGGTGCTAATATTACCAACATATTGAATTTTGAGAATACATTTGCAGGAACTAAAGTAATAAAGCTTGAGCAGAATTATCGTTCAACACAGACAATTCTTAATGCAGCCAATGCGGTCATAAGCAATAATATAGGAAGAAAAGCAAAGAGTCTGTGGACAGAGAATGGCGAGGGTGAAAAGGTTAATTATACACTTTATGAAAATGGATATGATGAGGCACAGGGTGTTGTTGACAGCATAAGTTCTATGGTAAGGGACGGCTGGAATTACAACGATATTGCCATATTATACAGGACTAATGCACAGTCTAGAGCGTTGGAAGAAAAGCTTATGTTAAAGAATATACCATACCGTATATATGGCGGAATAAGCTTTTATCAGCGTAAGGAAATAAAAGATATACTTGCATATTTAAAGACTATAGACAATGGTATGGACGGACAGGCAGTAAAACGTATTATCAATGTTCCAAAGCGTGGAATTGGTGCGACAACAATTGAACGAGTTCAGGAATATGCAGACCAGAATGACATAACATTCTGGCAGGCTCTGTGCGATGCTGAGCATATCGATACGATAAAACGAGGTGTTGGAAAGTTAGAGCCATTTGTTACACTTATAGGTTCACTTAAGGCAAAGCAGGAATTTATGAGCATAAAAGAACTTGCCGAAACTGTTGTAAGTGATACAAGATATATAGAATGTCTTGCAGAGAGCGAAACAGCAGAAGAAATAGAAGCAAGACAGGAAAATATAGATGAATTGATTAACAAAATAGTAAGCTATGAGGAGAGCTGCCGACAGAAGGAAGAAACTCCTACATTAAGCGGTTTCCTTGAAGAAGTTGCACTCATAGCAGATATTGATAATCTTAATGAGTCAGATAAGCAGGTAATGCTTATGACATTACATAGTGCCAAAGGTCTTGAATTCCCTATTGTGTATATGACAGGAATGGAAGATGGCCTTTTTCCAAGTTATATGACAATAGTGTCAGATGACCCTGCAGAGATAGAGGAAGAAAGACGACTTTGCTATGTAGGAATAACAAGAGCAGAGAAGATACTTAACTTAAGCAGCGCGAAGATGCGTATGGTACGCGGTGAAACACAGATGAATAAAGTATCACGCTTTATTAAAGAAATTCCCGAAGAATATATGCACATAGAAAATAATAGTTCAGGATATAATAAAGGTAAGATTGCATATGGAGGAAAAGATGACTCAGAGGAAACACGTTCGTATAATATCAGAGCCAATGCCAAAGCCGCTCTTAACAGATACGGTTCAGGCAATGTGAATTATAAAGAACCAAAACGTGTATCAATCGGCGGCTCAACTTCAGCAGGCTACAGGTCTTCTGTGAGAAAGGCGAATACTAAGGTTGGTTTTGGTAAAGAATTTCCTATGGATATATTTGACTTAAAGAAGTCATCGAAGGCTGCTGGAGCTGGAGACAGTGGAACTGGCGGTAGATTGACAGCAGGTGGAAAATCTGTATCAGGCGGAAGTTATGCAGGTGCTTCATATGGCACAGCGGGTTTGACTGCCTCTGTTGGCAGTGCTGGTGGAACATCTGGACTTGGATATGGTGTTGGCGATACCGTGGTTCATGCCAAATTTGGAAAAGGAAAAGTAATTTCAATTGATAATGGCACAAGAGATTATATGGTAACTGTAACATTTGATGAGTATGGTTTAAAGAAAATGCTTGCAGGCTTTGCAAAGCTTAAAAAAGCCTAAATATGGTGACAAATAAAATATGTTGTGATACAATATATTTACTTTAAAAGTGTTTTGAAAGGAGCGGTTGTTATGAATAAGGATAAGATTGAAGAGCTTATTGCGGCAAGCAAGCTCAATGAACTTCTTCACAAGAAAGATGTAGAAGAGAGCAAGAAGAAAAGTAATGTAATTATCATAGTATTAGCAGTTATTGGAGCGGTTGCAGCATTAGCAGCTATCGTATATGCAATCTATAGATACTTCACACCAGATTATCTTGATGATTTTGATGATGATTTTGATGATGACGACTTTGATGAAGACTTTGAAGATGATGATGAATTCGAGAACTAATTATTCTGCCAATTAAAGAATGATTAAGACAAAGACCACTGGCTGGCTTACAGCCAGTGGTTTTTTAGATGTTCGGTGATGTGGGAGGAAGGCTGGTTAGCTGGTGGTTGGTTCGTATAAAAAATTGATAAAGAATAAGGACAGGGTTAGTTTCCTGATTGATTATATAGAAGGATTGGAGATAAAAGATGAAAAAAGGCGGCATATATACAGGTTATGTAGAAAGCGTGGATTTTCCTAATAAGGGAAATGTAATAGTTAAGACAGAGGAAGACGGACAGACTATAGAGGAAAAGGTTGTGGTAAAGAATTCAATACCGGGACAGACAGTTAAATTTATGGTAAATAAGAAGAAGCACGGCAAATGTGAAGGAAGGCTTCTTGAAGTTGTCTGTCAGGCAGATACAGAAACTAACGAAAGATGTGAGCATTTTGGCAAATGCGGTGGCTGCGTATACCAGACTGTGAAGTACGAAGAACAGTTAAAGATGAAAGAAAATGCAGTGAAGAAGCTTCTTGCTCCTGTTATTAATACAGAATATGAGTGGGAGGGAATAATTGGAAGCCCTGTATCAAGTGAATACCGTAACAAAATGGAATTTTCATTTGGCGATGAGGTAAAAGATGGTCCGATAGCTCTCGGTTTACATAAGAGAAACAGTATGTATGACATAGTAACAGTAACAGGTTGTAAGATTGTGGATAATGATTACAGAAAAATACTCAAGTGTGTATATGATTATGCACTTGAGAAAAATCTCACTTATTACCACAAAATGAAGCACGAGGGGTATCTTAGACATTTGCTTGTAAGAAAAGCCGTAAAGACAGGACAAATCCTTGTGGACATTGTGACAACTACAATTAATGATATCCCTATGGACGAGCTTGCAGACAGATTAAAAGCATTGTCACTTGATGGAGAGATAACAGGCTTCCTGCACACCTACAATGACAGTGTTGCCGATGCGGTAATCAACCAAAAGACAGAGATAGTATTCGGAAAGGATTATATTGAAGAAGAGCTTCTTGGACTTAAATTCAAGATTACAACATTTTCATTCTTCCAGACTAACTCACTTGGTGCAGAAGTACTGTACTCAAAGGCAAGAGATTATGTCGGAACAACAAAAGACAAGGTCATATTCGATCTGTACAGTGGAACAGGAACAATTGCACAGATGTTAGCCCCGGTTGCAAAGAAAGTCATCGGCGTTGAGATAATACCAGAAGCTGTCGAAGCAGCCAGGATTAATGCTGGCATAAATGGACTTGATAACTGCGAATTCATCGCAGATGATGTGCTTAATGCTCTCGATAACATTAAGGACAAGCCGGACTTTATCGTCCTCGACCCACCAAGAGATGGTATCAATCCTAAGGCACTTAAGAAGATAATTGATTTTGGTGTTGATTCTATGGTGTATATTTCCTGTAAGCCTACAAGTCTTGCAAGGGATCTGGTTATGTTGCAGGAGAGTGGGTATGAGGTAAAAAAAGGGTGTTGTATAGATATGTTTCCAAATACTGGACATGTAGAGACGGTAGTTCTTTTGTCCCAACAAAAGCCAGATGACAGGATTGAGGTTGAGATAGAACTGGATGAGTTAGATTTAACTAGTGCGGACAGTAAGGCGACTTATAAAGAAATACAGGAATATGTGCTGGAGAAGTACGGATTAAAGGTTTCTAATCTGTATATTTCACAAGAAAAAAGAAAATGTGGTATAGAGGTTGGGGTGAATTATAATCTGCCTAAATCGGAGGATAGCAGACAGCCGCAATGTCCGGTGGAGAAGGAAATGGCGATAAAGGATGCACTGAAGCATTTTGGGATGATTTAGAGAGGTGAGCACATGGTATTAAACTATACGGTGTATCAGTATGATAGCAGCAAGAACGCAGTTGTTATGACAGATATGGATGGCAAGGAGCTTGTGATTGACTGTGATAAGACAGAAACGCAGGTTGTGTTTGATGACCCGGAGGATGCAGGAATCCTTGCCAGACTTGCAAGAGAGGAGCCTACAAGTTATGTAAGCTTTGCTATGCGTCCGGGTGGATTGCAGGATTATGTGGATGTTTGGAATGAGTTGAATTGATATAGATATTTCCTAATCGAATTGTTTATTGGGATGAAATTTGAAGCCAATCATAATAAGTACAAGTGAAGGAGCGGACAATATGACTAAGTTTTATGAAGCAGTATTGGATGTACTTAAACAGGATAATAGATTTTTTTCTGAAGAAGGAATTCTCTTGAGAAATGCTGTATACGAGGCAACTATGCAGATGGATGCTCAGCTTATTCGTCTGTTATTGTCTAATGAGGTAACAAAGGAACAATTTTTTAAGGATGTAGATGGTATATCTGTTTTTGATAAAGTGGAGTTTGGATGGGTTGTGAATAACAAAGAGTTTTTGCCGGATAGTTATACACGATTTAAGAATAAAATTGGACTTGCTGATGATAATGGAGATATAATTTCTTCCAAAGGTACTGTTGAATTAGTTTTCCCGTACAAGGATTGTGTACTTGAAGGTGGGCAAACAAAGGATGAGCAAAAACGTAGCGAAATTTTCTATAATGAAACTTTGGCACCTGATGAAGTCGATAGATTATTCTATCCGAAAGTGCTGATAAATGCAAAAAAATATTCATTAACTGGTGTTGAAACGGTTAACACTTTTTCTCCTAATGATAATATGATTATTAAAGGCAATAATTTGATGGCGCTTTCTTCTCTATTGAAAAAGTATGCAGGTCAAGTTAAATGCATTTATATAGATCCGCCATATTTCTTTAGGGAAAATAAAGCAACAGATACATTCAAATATAATTCAAATTTTCATTTGTCAAGTTGGTTAGTATTTATGAAAGATAGACTTTCAATAGCTAAAAAAATTATGAAACCAGGTGGAACTATTTGGATTAGTATTAACGAGGATGGTATGCATTATCTTAAAGTGATGGCAGATGATATTTTTGGTGCGGATCATTTTGTTGGGACTGTTCCTCGTAGAACAAGGAGCGGGAAGTCTGATGTACCATTTAATTTTTCTCAGGATTTTGATTGGATTCTTGTATATACTAATGTATCAGATAATGAAAAGATTGTTGGCAGAAAAGTAGAAAGAAAATATTATGAAACACCTGATTATCCAGGAAATCCATGGAGACTTGCAGATTTAACTTCACAACAACCTGCAAGTAAGCGCCCCAATTCCTATTTTACGATGATTGATCCTAAAACAGGAAAAGAATATCCGGCAAGCGAGAAAAGAACCTGGGCAGTTACAAAAGATACTTTTGAATATTACTATAATCTAGGAGCAATTGTATTTCCAGATGATTATGAATTTTTAAATATATCTAAACCATATGCAAGGAAATTCAAATCTGATGATAATAGTGGAAAATTGAGTGCTGTAATTTCAGACGTTTTAATTCAAGATTTTCTTAAGGAACTTCTTTGTGATTGTAAAAATATGGATGGCAACTCACAGATAGATGACCTATTCGGACGAGATGAATTTGATTATGCTAAGCCTGAGAATCTTATTAAAAATATTTTGGAGGTTTCTACAGAAGAAGGAGATTTAGTAATGGATTTCTTTTTGGGTTCTGGTACGACCTGTGCTGTTGCTCATAAAATGAACCGTCGCTATATTGGTGTAGATCAGATGGATTATATAGAACGCTTAGCGGTTGAACGAATTAAAAAGGTTATTGATGGAGAGAATGGAGGAATATCTGCAGATGTAGATTGGCAAGGTGGAGGTTCTTTTATATATTGTGAGCTCGCAAAAGCTAATCAAAATTTCGTGGATGAAATTCAAACTGCTACAACTATTGATGAAATTAAAGATATATATGATCGTATCATAGCAACAGGATTTATTAGCAGTAAGGTAAATCCGAAAGACATTGATGCAAATGTAGATGATTTTTATTCTTTATCTATTGATGACCAGAAGCGTTTCCTTATGGAATTACTTGATAAAAATTTGTTGTATGTAAATTACTGTGATATAGACGATGAAGAATACGGTATCAGCGAAGATGATAAGGCATTTACAAGAAGCTTCTATGGGGAGGTGTGATCTATGGCATTTCTGTATACAAAAATGGATGATTTACGTGAATATGGATATATTTCTGAGATGCCATCATACATTCCGAACAACTTAAATCCAGCTTTTGAATTGCGTCCATATCAGATTGCAGCATTCGAGAATTTTATTACACATTTTGAAAGCCCTAAATGTCCACGTCCAACGCAGGTGCTATTTCATATGGCAACAGGAAGTGGAAAGACTTTGATTATGGCTGGACTTATGCTTTACCTATATAAAAAAGGCTACAGAAATTTTCTGTTCTTTGTAAACTTGTCAACTATAGTAAAGAAGACAGAAGACAATTTCCTAAATGCTGCATCAAGTAAATATTTATTTGCAGATGAGATTGTGTTAGAGGGAGAACGTATACCGATAAAGAAAGTTAATAATTTTCAATCAACAGATCCAGATGCTATTAATATTTGTTTTTCTACAACTCAAGGTTTGCATACGGATATGTGGTTTACTAAAGAAAATGGCATCTCTTTTGATGATTTTGATGATGTCAAAACTGTGCTTATTTCTGATGAAGCTCATCATTTAAATGTAACAACAAAGAGACCTAGTCAAGAAGAAAAAGAAAACTATCATTCTTGGGAACAGACAGTTAAGAGTATTTTTGGCAGAAATAACGAGAATGTTCTGTTAGAGTTTACTGCTACTTGTGATCTTGCTAATCCTCAGATTCGTGCAGAGTACGAAAATAAAATTATATTTGATTACCCATTACATAAATTCCGTGCGGATCTTTATTCAAAAGAGATTAAAACGCTTCGTTCGGATATGGATATTATGGACAGGGCTATTCAGGCTTTGGTGTTGAGCCAGTATAGATTAAAAGTTTTTCAGGACAATCATTTATCCATCAAACCAGTTGTGTTATTTAAGTCTGCCAAAATTGCAGACAGCAAAGCGTTTATGGCAGCTTTTATAGAGGCTGTGAAAAAGCTTAATGGTTCTACAATAGAGAGAATTTCTGCATTAATTGATAATCCAACAATGCACCAAGCATATGATTATTTTTCAGCTTCGGGAATTACTTTTGATATGCTTGCACAGGAACTTCGCGAGGATTTTTCAGAAGAACATTGTGTATCCGTTAATGATGATAAAGAAGCGGATATGAAACAAATTTTGCTCAATTCTTTGGAAGATGCTTCAAATCCATATAGAGCAATTTTTGAAGTAAAGAAACTGGATGAAGGTTGGGATGTATTAAATCTTTTTGATATAGTGCGTTTGTATGAAACAAGACAGTCAGGTGGTAAATCAATATCTTCTGCAACTGTGTCAGAAGCGCAACTTATAGGGCGTGGTGCTAGATATTGTCCGTTTAAAATAAATGATGAACAGACAAAGTTTCAACGCAAATATGATAATGATGTGGAAAATGAGCTTCGTATTTGTGAGGAGTTGTATTACCATTGTCAAAATGATAGTAGATATATAGGTGAACTACATAATGCACTACGTGAAATAGGTATTGAACCAGATAAAACAATTACAAAGCATTATATTTTGAAGGATGATTTTAAACAGGATGATCTTTATAAAACAGGTTTAATATTTTTGAATGATCGAGTAGTTAAGAGTCGTTCTGAAGTTAAAGAATTACTTCCGTCGATAAGGGATAAAATCTATTCTGTGACGTTAGCAACAGGGCAATCTGGTGAGGATATTATTCTTGATAATGAACAGAGTGTTGCGGTTGATGGTAAGACAAAAACAAAGTTATATACCACTACAATTGGAAAAATTGCAAATATAAATTATGCTATTGTAAATAAGGCGCTTGCGAAAATTCCGGTGTATAAATTTAATACTTTAAAAAGTAGATTTCCAAATTTAAAGTCGACAAGAGAATTTATAACAAGTGGTAGCTATCTAGGAAATATAAAAATTGATATTCGTAGCAAATATGATGTGCCATTGGTGACTATTCTATCAACGGTTGTTACAAGTGTACTCACAAAGATAGCGGCATCTATTTCTACAATTGAGGAAGAATACGAGGGTACTAAGGATTTCCGTGCAGTTAATATACATGATGTTTTCCGGGATAAAGCTGTAAATTATACTAATATTGTGGATGGTGGAATTGGAGTGTCTCAAAATGATGATACCGTGCCGGATACAATGCGTATCGACTTAAAAGGAGAAGATTGGTTTGCATTTACAGATAATTATGGAACATCTGAAGAAAAAGCATTTGTATCTTATTTTCGTGATCATGTAGATGAATTGAAATCTATTTATAGTAAAGTTTATTTAGTGCGTAATGAAAGACAGATGCACATCTATTCATTTGATGGTGGTGAAAGATTTGAGCCTGATTATGTGTTGTTTTTACAGAAGGATAATGCAGACGGATTTGAACAAATGCAAGTGTTCATTGAGCCAAAGGGCACACATCTGTTGGAATCAGATGGTTGGAAGGAAGATTTTCTTCTGCAATTGAAAGAAAATGCAATTCCAATAAAAACATTTGTTGATGATAATAATTATCATATATGGGGCTTTCACTTCTTTAATAGAGATGTGAGAGGAGCTGAATTTAGTGCTGATTTTGAGATGCTACAAAAACCGGAAGATCATTTAAAAGTATTAAATGCTTATGCTAAAGGAATAGTCAATTCAAATTAGTAAAGTTATTTCATATGTGAGTCAAAAAGTGCAGCACCTTTCCGAAAAGGTGAGTCAAAAAGTTGCGTACCTTTTCAAAAGGTGCTCCAAAAAGTGACGCACCTATATAAATATCAGGGGGGGGGTTAGGGGATTTCTTCCCTAACTAGATGCATTTTGAGATGGATATCCAAAATGCGTATCTAGCAAAAGCCACCTAGAGATTTTTTTACAACATCAAAAAATATGCTGTTTTAAGTAAGATATTTGGGAAAAGGTGAGTGTGTCAAGATTTCTGACATTGACTGAGGTAGTGTATCGATAAACGAATGAAAATTTGATAATTAACAGCGGAAGTTTTTTCTCTTTTGAAACCTTGTTATTTTATCCGTGAAGATGTATATTAGGGATAGGAATAACATACCACCCAGTGCGGATGTATTTGATACAGATGGTGGTATTGCGGTATGTGAAGGGAAGGAGGAAAGCTTTGAATAAGGAATTTGAACGCTACTGCACATTCCTGGCTGAGATGATGGAGAAGTACGGAGTACAGGTTATGCGAGACATAGCTACAGCAATCCAGTTTGATCCGGAGACTTGGGAATTTGATGCAGAAGGAAAACGACTACGGTGCGAAGCTTATGCAAGACGATTTATGAAGCAGTATTTAAGGGCAGCATAAGAAACATCGGCATCCTGCGAGAGTGGAATGTGATACATAGAAAGAGCGTTCAAGTTAATAACGAAATTTAAGATTTAAAATAATAATATGATATCAAATAATGTATAATCACTTAATTTGTACAAGGTGCAGGTTAGGTGATTTTTTAATATCAAGGCACAAATACACAACAAAATGAGAAAAAACCTCATTTGCGTGTTGAATTTTAAGAAAAACTGTATATAATAGAAAATAGAAAAGAAGGCGAGGTAGCAATCATGTTAATACAATTTAATTTTAAAAATTTTAAATCTTTCAGAGAAGAGGCTACTTTGGATTTGTCTGCGGCGAAGATGACTGAGTTTTCAGACAGAGTGGTGACTGTTGGCAGTGAGAAGATTTTGCCGGTTGCTGCCATCTATGGTGCAAATGCAAGCGGAAAGTCTAACATATACAATGCTTTTGAATATATGTCTGATTATGTTGCAGATTCTTTTAAGTACGGAGATGAGGAAGAAAAGTTTGAAGAGTTCAGACCGACTCCGTTCTTGTTTGATTCCACATCTGCTGATGCAGAATCCAGCTTTGAGATTTATTTCACATTACCAGGAGATAAGTCGGAGAGAACATATAACTATGGTTTCTGTATCAATAAGGAAGGTGTAACGGAAGAGTGGCTTAATTCCAAGGCGAAGACTGCCAGAAAGTACAGTACAGTATTTTATCGTGGAACTACGGACGAGGAGCTTGATTTATCAGGATTTCCTAAGAGTAGCAGGGATAATATTCAGGTAGCACTGGAAAAGCAGGTACTTATTGTCTCTTTGGGAGCGAAGTTGAAGGTTAATAAGTGTAAGGCGATTAGGGATTGGTTCATTGCAAATGAGTTTGCTGATTTTGGTGATCCTTTTACTAATTTCTTTATGTCACGCAGATTGCCTAAGGGATTTGTGGAAGATAAGAATGTTCAGCAGAAGGTGGTGGAATATTTTGCATCTTTTGATGAGCATATCAAAGATTTCAGAATTGAAAAGGTTCCACAGGAGGGAGAATCTAAGGAAGAAAGATACAAGATTAACGCACTCCATAAGAAGATTGATTCTGATGAAATGGCTGAAATTCCTTTGGGAATGGAGTCTGCTGGAACTTTAAAGATGTTTGCATTATATCCGGAATTGCAGGAAGTATTAGAGAAGGGAAGTGTATTCTTCATTGATGAATTAAATGCTCGTCTGCATCCGTTGCTCGTAAGGAATTTCCTACTAACATTTTTGAATCCGGAAATCAATACAAATCATGCTCAGCTTGTATTTACAACTCATGATACATGGCAGTTGTCTAATCAGTTGTTGCGTCGTGATGAAATCTGGTTTGTAGAAAAGGATGATCGAGGAGTTTCTACACTTTATTCATTGGCTGATTTTGTGGATGAAGATGGCTCCCGTATCCGCAAGGATGAAAGCTATGAGAAGAATTACCTGATTGGAAAGTATGGGGCGATTCCTACCTTAAAGAGCATTGATATATTTAAGGAGGAATAAGTATGGCGAAAAAGGACAGAACGGGTAATAGAAAAACACGAGAGCAGAGAAAACAATTTAAGGCGCCAGAATTAGGCTACTACTTGATTGTTACGGATACAGAAGCTACAGAGCGTTGTTTTTTCACTGGACTTCATCAGACATTGCCGGAAGATGTGAGAAACAAGCTTGTAATAAAGGTGGTAGAGACAAAGACTCGTGCCATGATTGATAAATGTCTGGAACTCACTGCTTACGATGCGCAATATCGTATTCCTTGGATTGTGTTTGATAGAGACCAAGTGCAAGGATTTGATGAGATTATAAAAGAGGCAGAGGATAAAGGAATACAAGTGGGCTGGTCAAATCCGTGTTTTGAGATATGGATGTATGCTTACTTTGGTTCCATGCCGGCAATCCAAGACTCATGGACTTGTTGTTCGGAATTTGGACGAGTATATAAAACCAAGACCGGACAGAAGTATTCCAAGGCTGATGAGCAGATGTATGGAAAACTCTGCAAAGCTGGTGATGAGAAAAAAGCAATTCAGATAGCACAGCAAAAATTGGAGCAGTGTAAACGAGAAGGTAAAACAAAGCCATCAGAGATGTGTCCGTGTACCACGGTGCATGAATTGGTGGAAGAGATTAAGGGAAAAGTAAGATAGTATTTTAATAAACAAATTGAGTAATGGTTCGGAGGTGCACATATGTTACAAGAAGATGGGATTCCTAAAATATTTATTTCATATGCTTGGGGAAGTAGTGATTTAGTACTTGAATTAGCACAAAGATTAGTGTCACATGGAGTAGATGTTGTTTTGGATAAATGGGATTTAAAAGAAGGACAGGATAAATATGCGTTTATGGAAAGATGTGTAAATGATTCTGAAATTACTAAGGTTCTTATTATCTGTGATAAAGCATATGCTCAAAAAGCTAATGAGCGTACTGGTGGGGTAGGAGATGAAACTGTTATTATTTCTAGTGAGATATATGGAAATACGAAGCAGGAAAAGTTTATTCCAATTATTGCTGAAAGAGATGAGGAAGGACAACCTTATGCCCCTACATATATCAAAACAAGAATATACATTGATTTATCGAACCAAGAAACATATGAGGTTGAATATGAAAAACTTCTTAGAAATATTTATGAGAAGCCACAGTTTGTTAAACCTAAATTAGGTAAAAGACCTGAGTGGATAGATGATGCAAAGACAGATTTTTTTCTGATAAAGGATTTGATACGTCAAATTCGTGGAAGTAATACTGATGCTAAGCGCAGAAGTTGTATATCTAGGTTTCAAACAGAGTATATTGCTACCTTGAAGTTATATTATGAAAAAGGGGCGAATTCAGAACGACAATATGAATTGTTTCTGAATACAAAGATTATAAGGGATATATTTTTAGATTTCGTAGAAGTTATTTCTGAAACAGAGTGCAACTATGCAGAAGTATTAGCAGACTATTTTGAAACGATGTATAACCAATTAACTTGTATTAAAACATTTGAACCTAAAGCGGGTTCTGCTTCGGATGATGACTTGGATGTGTTTAGAAATCTTATGTGGGAGTTATTTATTTGTGTGATAGTTTTTATGCGTCATACAAAAGATTACTCAGCTATAAATACAATGTTAACACACACATATTTTTTGGAGACTAGCATATTTGGAGGGGCTATTAAGCAGAACAATTATACTGCATTTAGACATCATAGTCGTGTAGTTGAAGAACGATATAAACCAAGCACAGATATGAAAAATAAATTTACACTTATGGGAGATACAATATGTAACCAAAGAGAAAAATTGCCAATTTTTACAAGTGAAGCTATAGCTGAAGCGGATTTGTTTTTGTATCAAGTATGTAATGCATATGAACTTGCTGAAGATGAAAATAGTTGGCGTGAATCATACTGGTTTCCTACATGTTATGTATATGCTAAAAACGCTCCGATAGAATGGATGAAAATGAAATCTAGACAGTATTGTCAGAAAATGATGGTATTGTTTGGGGTGAGTAGTCTTGAAGAATTAAAGAGTGTTGTTGGAAAATGCGTATATGACAGAGAGATGAAATATTCCGGAAGCTGGAATGCTGCTCCAGCAATATTAAGCTATGTAAAAGTAGAAGAAATAGGTACATTGAATTAAGTTGTCATAGATAAAGAATAGAAACATACAAAAGCGAAAGGTGGAGATTATGATAGAAAAAATAGGATATGATTTAGTGCTTGCTGTTGTCTCTGCAATTTTAGGAGCACTATTTGGAGTTCTGATTCCTAAATTGTTAAAAGATGAAAAGAAAACAACTGACATTCAAGTTGATAAACAACTTGTTTTTTCGCAAATCCATATTGAACAAAAACAATACATAATTAATAATTCGGGAAATCAATGTGTAAATTCTAAGGGTACATACAAAAGTGAAAGTTCATATGGAACTGAGATAGTTGTGGTCTTTCTATTGGTAGCTTTATTTTTGATTTATTGGTTTTTGAAATACGAAAAAATAATTTGTGCAGTTGTTTTAGTATTGTTTGTTTTTTTAGAAGTGGCTTTTCTGGTGGCTGAATACATAATAACAAGAAGATATAGGATTGATAAATCCATTAAATATATATTGCTGTTTAATATTTTGGCGACAATATGTATCCCCATTTTGGTAAGTTTCATAAAAATGCCAATTATGGGTCCGGATTTTGATAAAGAAGCAATGCTTAATAAAATGCAAGAGGAAGGAATATTTACCGCTTTGTTTGATGTAGAAGTATTTGGTTTTTTGTTATATCAAGCAATGGGAGTAATCATTTTAATAGTTTTTATGATATTTACTTTAGTAGGAATGATACATGTTTTATCTATGATTAATTTAGTGTTAAAAAATCGTTTTGGTAAGATGTGGGAGTGGTTTTACATAAAAACAATGGGATTATGCAAGAGTGTAAAGTTTTATATATCATTTGGATTGCTTTTGCTAGTATTAAGTTTTTTGTGTATCTCAGGTGTATTGTCTGCATTAATTATTAGATTATAGGTTATAAAATTGGCAGACATCTGCACTGTCGATTTTTTCTTGAAATAAAGTTGGAACAAATATATAATTGTGTTGGGATAGAAAGATAGGAGGTGTAGAGTGTTGGATGAATATATAGAAGGTGCGAAAGATATTGTGCAATGGATGGCAGACAATGCGGCTTTGTTATCAGTTGCTGCTACTTTACTGCTCTTTTTTCTTAGCAAGAAAAAAGAAAATGGATTGAAAATATATGAAACAAAAAAATCAGAGTATATGAAATTGATTGGTCTATTCGAAAAACTTTTTAGTGGTGTAAAAGACAAGAAAGATATTGCAAAGTCTATGAGCCAAAAAGAATTTTACAATGTTGGTTCTTCATTGGCTATTTTTGGTTCGAAAAAATTATATAAAACTTATTGTTTATACAGGGAGCTTGCTGTTAATGAAAATTGGCAGAAGGTTAAGTATTATGATAAGGATATGTTGATATTTTTATGGGGAGAAATGTATCAAATCATGAGAAAAGAGATTGGTCTGAATACAGCTACACAATATGTTGACGTTCCCGATATAATGTTTTTTATCTTAAATGATATTACAAAACCAGAGTATAGAAAGAAGTATTATCAATTTAAATATAGAAAAATGGTATTTAAAATTTTGATTTTTGCAGCAAAGATAGATGAAGATTTGCCTACAGTGTGGCTGTGGAATTGTATTATAAAGCCGCCAATATTTGTTATTTATTCAATCATACATATGTGTATCAAAAAGGTAATTGTGAATCCTGTGAGATTTGTTATCAGAAAAATAAGGAAAAAGCCAATTGAATTGGAAGAAGGTAATGAACTATGAAAAAACAACAAAAATGCTACGTCTACACCCGTGTATCCACCTCCATGCAGGTAGATGGTTACAGTTTAGATGCACAAAAAGATAAATTACATAAATATGCCGACTATCAAGACATGATAATTGCCGGAGAATATTCCGACGAGGGCAAGTCCGGAAAAAGTGTGGAAGGCAGACCTTAGTTTCAACAGATGCTTGCTGACATTGAAATCGGTAAAGATAATGTCGATTTCGTCCTTGTGTTCAAATTATCCCGCTTCGGTCGTAACGCAGCTGATGTATTATCTTCCTTGCAAAGAATGCAGGATTTTGGTGTCAATATCATAAAAATATTTTGATGTTTATTGAAAATTTGAGAATGAAACTTGGATTAAACGATGAATACGATATCCAGTGTGGATACGAGGCAGGATGTCTGGGCTACTCGCTCTATAATCAACTGACAGCCGCGGGAGTCAAATGTGTGATACTTGCACCAACTACTATGCTTACACCGCAAGGTGTGAGAATTAAGACAGATATGCGTGATGCATATATGATTGCCCAGTGTTTGTCATACGGTGGTTATCATGCTGTTTATATTCCGACTGAGGCTGATGATTCGGTAAAAGAATATCTTCGCATGAGAAATGATCATAAACTTGCCTTAAAGAAAATCAAGCAGCAGATCAACGCATTCTGCATCAGACATGGATTTTGCTATGATGGGACAAAATGGACTCTGGCACATCTGAATTGGCTGAAGAAACTAGAAATCACAAATGAACTATATCGAGAAACACTTGACGAATACATGGCATCATACGAAGAACAGGAAGCCAAGATTGAGAGATATGATAAGCGGATCGAGGAAATCGCGGAGCAGACAAAGTATTACGACAAAGTCAAAAAACTGAAATGTTTTCTTGGAATCAAGACGCATACAGCATTGTCATTGATTGTTGAAAACGGAGATTTTGAAAGATTTGCAAAAGGGAACCAGTATGCATCGTATCTTGGACTTGCTCCTGGAGAAAACTCAAGCTCAGACAGCATACACCGCCTTGGAATAACCAAAGCAGGAAACAGTCATTTGGGATAGCTTCTGATAGAGGCATCTGGCGGAATCTGCAAGGGTGCTGTGGGGCACAAATCAAAAGAATTAAGAGCAAGGCAGAATGGTAATACAGCAGAGGTAATTGCGTATGCTGATAAGGCGAATACGAGATTGCGGAGCAGATACTATAAATTCATACGACATGGAAAGAAAAGAAATGTGGCAGTGGCTGCAATAGCAAGAGAACTGGCATGTTTTGTATGGGGCATGATGACAGATAATATCGAAATGAAAGCAGCGTAGAGATGTATCATAGTCATCTGCCAGTCAAGGGTGCAGGCACCGCTGTGGCGGCTAAGCCCTTGACAATCAGCTGTCTATGATAAAAGGGCAGTCAAGCAGAAAAAGAAGCAATGTGCAGCTTTTTCTGCCACAATGTAACAATGAAACAATCTGACAGTATTAGAAAAGAGCTGTGGTCACTGTAAGGTCTGGGTTATCTGCGTTCACTCTATGTGCGCACATGAAACACTGTGATCCACGCTTTTAGATCGTAGAACCCAACGGCGGACCATTAGCCTGTAGGTAACCAATCCACGTATAACAGAGTGGCCAACTGCCGGGGACTGTTAAACTAGGGCTCTTTTCCAATGCTGTCAGGAAAACAAATGTGACCGGAGTTAAGAAATATTTTCTTGAAATTAACTCTTGACAAAAGTCACTTCATAACAGAGTGATACAATCACAAAGTTTAATGGTATCTTGTGATAAATATAAACAACAAAAAGCCGTCAGGTTTTCAACATTGCTGCAGAAGTAAAACACTGGCACGGTGCAGCATATGGAAAATGAAAGAAAATACAGCAAATTAGAACTGTGTTTTTCTCCATTCGTAAATAGAAGTAGAAATAGTGCAATTTTTGCATGATATTATACAAGAAATATGTGGAAATATATCATATTATTGATAATATATGTTATATTAGTATTTAGGGAGGAAAACATGGAAGGTGAAAGAAAAACATTGGCACAACTGTCCGTGCCAATATGCTTAGAAACTTTATTTTATATGCTTTCAGGTATGGTCGATACACTTATGTTATCATCTGTAAGTGACCAGGCTGTGGGGGCTGTCGGAACAGCAAATACATATATCGGTGTTTTTATCATTATGTTCGGGGTAATATCATCTGGTATGGTAGCGGTTATGTCACAAAATATCGGGGCGGGAAGACCTGGAATTGCATATCAGGCCAGACAGCTTGGACTTATATTTAATGCATTGACAGGTATCATGATGTCTGGTATTCTTGCCATTTTTTCTGGTAGAATACTCAAAATAGTAAGTATTGCCCCGGCTTTGCTTGAACCTGCTGAAACATACCTTAAAATTGTTGGAGGTGCAAGTTTTTTAAATGCACTGATTCCTATTTTTTCCAGTTATTTAAGAGTGTTTGGATATACAGAACATTCCTTAATAGGGACGGTTGTTGGTAATGTCATTAATATTATACTCAATTCAGTATTTCTGTTTGTGTTTCACTGGGGAGTAATGGGAGTTGCTGTTGCAACAGTTATTTCAAAGGTTGTGAATCTTATTATTGTAGCAGCGATGGGAGCTGTACTTATAAAAGCAAAGCAAAGTCCTGAGCGTGCACAGCCACGAAAAATACTTGCACAGATTGTTAAAATAGGTTTTCCGTCTGCATTCGAAACAGCACTTTATAATGTAGCAATGACATTTGTGGTACGTTTTATGAACCAGATGGATGCGGACGGAATGAATGTTACAGCACGTTCGTATGCGATGCAGATTGCAAATTTCTCGTATTGTGTAGGCGCTGCGCTTGCGCAGGCTAACGCTATTATGACTGGCTGGAGAATTGGAGCAAAAGAGTTTGAAGAATGTGACAGGGGTACACGAAAAGCGGTGCTATATGGTCTCATAACAGCGACGTGCTTTTCTGTGGCGTTTGCATTATCCGGACATTTTATCGTGCATATATTTACGGATGATACACAGATGATTAATCTTGTAGTAAAGTTACTGATAGTAGATATATTCCTTGAATTTGGAAGGGTGACAAATCTTGTGTATGGTCAGGCATTAAAAACGAGTGGAGATGCAATTTTTCCGGTTATAATGGGTGCGATATTTATGTATCTGTTTGCGGTTGTCGGAACGTATTTTCTTGGAATACATATGGGACTTCAGGCAGTAGGCGCATATATTGCAATGGCAGGTGATGAGTGTGCAAGAGCTGTTGGGATGGTGCTTAGATGGAAAAGCGGAAAATGGAAAAGTAAGAGTCTTGTAGAATTGTAGGAGCGGCTATGTATTTTGAATTAAAGGAAAATAAACCACATGGTACAAAGGACGACCCATTTAGTACTTATCACATAAAGAATAAAGGTCGGTCATTTCAGATACCCGTACATTGGCATGATGAACTTGAAATTATATATGTAAAAAGTGGCTTTCTGACGGTAAGTATATCGGGGGAGAGTTATATTGGAAAAGCCGGGGACGCATTTGTGGTATCGCCGGGAAGTCTGCATCTCATGGGCTCACAAACCGGCACTGTGGATTATTTTACTTTTCTATTTCCGTTAAAATATATATCTTTTTTCACAGATGACATGTTAGACGATAAATTGCTTGAACCGTTAAACAGCGGTCATCTGATGATATGTCCAAGAGTAAAAGATACGGCAAAAGAACTGTGTGAGCAGCTGATTGATATATATATGGCAAAAATGGATGAAAGTGAGTCAAAAATAGCTGCACAGATAAAGACAAAGGTAATTCTTTTACAATTTATTCTTGAAATGTGGGAAAAGGGACTTGTAATAGAAAATGATACAAATGGCAGAAATATTGTGGAAAAAGAGATGGTTTCATATATACAGCAGAACTTTACAGGGAAGATATCCCTAAAGGAATTTGGAGAACAGTTTCATCTTTCAGAAAAATATATATCACGGTATTTCAAGGAACATTTTCATATTACACTGTCGCAATATATTACATATTTACGGTTGGAGCATGCAAAACAGCTGTTACAGGATACCGATATGCCGGTTACGGAGGTAGCCTTGCAGAGTGGGTATCAGAATGTAAGCTATTTTATCAGAAGTTTCAAAAAAGCCTATACAGTTTCACCACTGAAATATAGAAAGTCTGATGAAAACAGCTAAAGCAAAACCGATGGTCCAGTATGAGAAAACCGTACTTTTGTACACAAACGCAGAGAAGAGCAATAGAACTTTTCCCTGCGTTTATTATTATTTCTTGAGTTTCCGTAAAATGTAATTTAAAAATAAATGACTTCTCTTAAAGTGCCAATTTGTAATCCTTTTCAGCAAAAGAATGCACATATAAAGAGAGAAAAAGTAAGATTTACGGGAGGCGAATTTTAATTTTTGAAGTGAAAATGCCATCCGCTCGTCCTGTAGACATTAGTGCATTATCAGAAGCACAGATGAATGCAGAACTAGAGAAAGGATATGCGGATATGCAGGCTGGTCGTACTAGATCAGCAAAATCTGTTTTTGCTGATATCCGCAAGGATTACAGTTTATGATTTATGATATCGAGATTTAAGATCAGGCCGAGATAGACCTTCGTGGAATCTTCGGATACATTGCTTTTGAACTGCAGGCACCAGAAAAAGAAAGAAATTGACCGATATGTATCTCGATGATAAATTTACTAAAGAAGCATACCGGATGTGAGAGACAGATATATGAATCTTTATAAAGCAATTTAGTCGATTAAAAATTGAGGTAACAAGATGAAAGATAACAAGCGTGAAATTAGCATTGTTCGTTCTTCAGCAGCTATCCAGTTCAGAAAGTGGGCAAATCATATAATTGAGGAATATACAGTTAAGGGATTTGATATGGATGATGAGCGGTTAAAAGATTTTGGAACCCTGGCTTGACTTAGCGGCTGTAACTACATATAATGGCTTCGCAACGTAATTTAAAACTTACATTTTGATTACATAGAATAAATTCCGGAGAAGGAAAGAATAAGTGAAATTATAAAGGCTATGGAGGAATATGATAATGTCAAAAGATGAATATTTGATCACAGATACGCCTCTTAAAGCGTTGACAGTTTTTGCAATGCCAATGATTTTGGGCAGTTTTTTTCAGCAAATATACAATATGGCTGACTCTATAATCGTCGGACAATTTGTTGGCTCCTCTGCACTTGCAGCTGTCGGGGCCTGTGCAGCGCTGACCAATGTTTTCATTTGTGTGGCATTGGGGGCAGGTGTCGGTGCCGGTGTGCTCGTGAGCCGCTATTTCGGTGCCAGAGAATATGGAAAAATGAAGACCATCGTGTCAACGTCCTTGTTTAGCTTTTTAATTCTAAGCATAGTTCTTGGTGTTTTTGGCTTTTGCTTTTCCCACTCGATGATGAGGATATTACAAACCCCTGGCGATATACTGAATGATGCAGTGTTATATCTGCGGGTCTATTTTGTGGGCTTTCCATTTCTGTTTATGTATAACATTCTTTCCAACATGTTCACTTCCATTGGTGAATCAAAAATCCCACTGGGACTCTTGGTATTCTCGTCAATCTTAAATATTTTTATGGATATTTGGATGGTGGCCGGACTTGGTCTCGGTGTGTTTGGTGCAGCCCTTGCGACTCTTATAGCACAGGGTATTTCTGCAGTGTTTTCACTTTTTCTGTTCCTCAGCCGGATGCGTCGATATAAAAGTCGCTTTTATTGGTTTGACAGGCAGGATTTATATTCCATGCTTCAAATTGCTGTACCTTCGGTTCTTCAGCAGTCTACAGTGTCTATCGGTATGATGATCGTACAGGCTGTTGTAAATCCTTTCGGTACACAGGCACTTGCGGGGTATGCGGCGACGATGAGGGTAGAGAATGTTTTTTCATTGATTTTTGTATCCATTGGCAATGCGGTTTCCCCATATGTTTCCCAGAATTTTGGTGCAAAGAAAATTGAACGGATCAAAAAAGGATATCACGCTGCACTGGTGTTAGATGTATGTTTTGCAGTTCTTGCTTTTATAGTTATTGAAACATTGCATACTCAGATTTCCTCGCTATTCCTTGGTAAAGATGGAACTGCTTTGGCTTATCAGGTATCCGGGGGTTATATGAGATGGCTCGGTTACTTCTTCATCTTTATGGGAATCAAAATGGCAACCGATGGGGTTCTTCGGGGTCTTGGAATCATGCGTCCGTTCCTTATTGCAAATATGGTGAATCTGGCAATCCGCCTGTCGGTTGCTTTGATTTGTGCACCGCGTTTTGGCATTGTATTTGTCTGGCTTGCTGTACCGGCAGGTTGGTTTGCCAATTTTTTAATATCCTATGTGGCTCTTCGGAGATCATGGCCGACTGATAAAGAGGCGCAATCCCGATAGCCTAAATTAATTTAAAAGGATGAATTTATAGTATGAACGACAAATGTGTTGTATTTAACTGTACGCAGGAGTGTCCGCTACAATGGGGCTACTGTAATGGAAAAGAATCGGGTGCATTACGAGTATTACCATTTGAAAATGACAGAAAATGTGCCGGAGGATTACACCGAAATCTTATTTGTATGCTTAAGGGAGGATGGATGTCTGGAACTTCCGGCAACCACAGTGTCTGCAAGATAAGTGAGAGAGCAATTGTGGAGGTGCTGAAGCATTTTAAGATGCTTCAAGAGAAATAAAAAAATTTTGTTCAATAGGAATTTGTAGGAGAACTACCATTGTGATTAGAAAATTACGAAAAGCAGATGTAAATAGAGTTGCAAAGATATGGTTGGACACTAATATAAAGGCACATTATTTTATATCTGTGCAATATTGGAAAAATAATTTTGAATTAGTGAAAGAACTATTATTACAGACAACTGTCTATGTCTATGAAGATAATCAAGGAATATGGGGCTTTATAGGTCTAAACGATGAATATGTTGAGGGTATTTTTGTTTCTGACGAAATGCAATCGCATGGTATAGGTAAAGCTTTGTTGAATTATGCAAAAGATAAACGGAGTAAATTGCTTTTGAATGTATATCAAAAAAATACAAGAGCAATATCTTTTTATCAAAGAGAAGGATTTGATGTTCAGAATAGTGGTTTAGATGAAGCTACTGGAGAAAAGGAATATGTAATGGCATGGCAGCGGAAATAGAAGTTTAAGTATATAAAATGGATAATGGGAAATGCGGTTTATTGACCGCTGGGGGAAATATTCAATTGTATGCTTATGAAGAAGGATAAATATAAATATACAATAGCAGCTTCGGTAGAAGCTGCTATTGTATATAATGACAGTAATATGCTGAATATTATTTAGTCCCAGTAGACCCGAATCCTCCATCACCTCGCACTGTATCACTTAATTCCTCAGCCTCAACGAATTCAGCAGTGATATAAGGTGTGAGTACAAGCTGTGCAATTCTGTCGCCAGGTTCAACGGTTACAGGGGATTGTGAATGGTTGTGTAATGCAACCATAAGCTCGCCGCGGTAATCAGAGTCAATAACGCCGACCTTATTGGCTGGGGCAAGACCTTTTTTGCACGCCATACCGCTTCGTGCGTATACAAGACCAACAAGGCCTTCTGGGATTTCCATAGCAATCCCTGTCTTGATGAATTCTGTAGTACCAGCGTTGATTATCACTGGTTCAGTCATTCCGGAATAGAGGTCCGCACCGGCAGAGAATTCTGTACCATAAGTTGGAACTATTGCATTTGGTGTAAGCTTTTTAAATTTAACTGTCTGTTTCATTGATGATTATTCTCCTTAATATTATTGATATTCAGGTGACTGACTAATACCTAAATTTTTTATATAGATTTTCCACTGATTATTGATATTCCTCAGCAGTAATTACAGTGCCTTCTTTTAAGGACTGCTGTACAAGTATTGTGCGCTGGTTTGATGAACCCTTGAATTTAAGCATCATATCTTTTAATTCTTCAACAAATCTGCCATCTACGCATACGTCAATATATGAAAGCATTTCTCTGGTTTCAGGATATTTGTCATACATTTTATCCATAATATCCTCATCAAAAAGGTAACCGGTAAAGCACCATATATCCTTGGCCGGATAGTTTTCCTTTACAGCCTTTAGAAGCGGAATAAGTCCCCTTTGATTGGCTGGTTCAAATGGTTCGCCGCCAAGCAGTGTAAGACCAGCAATATAATCTGGCTTCATTGAATTAATTATATCAGATATGGTTGCATTAGTAAAAGGTGTACCATAGTTAAAATCCCACGCAATTTCATTAAAGCAGCCTTTGCAGTGGTGTGTACATCCGCTTACAAAAATGCTTGTACGTACTCCAGGACCATTGGCGATGTCGTTATATTTAATTTCAGCGTAGTTCAAAATATTCCTCCTGATTATGTGCCTTATATGTAAATTAATATGTATAATATCATAAATTGGACAAATATAACAGTGGTTAGAAGTGGCAATTAATATTATAATAACAATAGTTAAAGATTTAACGCATAACGTAATAGAAATAGTATAGCAGACACTACATATGTAAAATGCATAACAGAAAAGAGGCTTTATATGGTTGATATATTTTTTGACAAGTTATACAGATATCCAAGAATTAATGAATGTGTTAGCATAGCAGTTCCATTTGCTAAAGGGGAACTATATAATACAGATAATATAAGCATAGTTCAGAATAAGAGAAAATGTATTATCCAGCCAAAGGTTACGGCAGAGTATGATGATGGTAGTATAAAGTATCTTTTTGTCGATTTTATGGCAGATTTACCAGCTAATAAGTCGGCAAAGGCAGTATTGACAACTACTAAACAGGAGTTAGCTAATCTTATAGCAGACGGACAATCAGAGTGTGCTAAGCAAGATGGCACCGTCAGCGTAACACCGGTTAATAATGGCTTTTTAATAAAATGCGGCGGTCTGGAATATGAGGTTGCCAACAACAGCAGTTCAATATTCAGGCAGCTTAATGATTACAGGAAAGTATATACAGATAAGAATTTTGAAGGTCCATATCTTAAGGATAAAGATGGCAATGCTTATAAGCTTAAGATTGGAGAGTGGAAGGTTGTTGAGGCCGGACCAGTTACTGCAAGCGTAGAAGCTGAGTGCAGTAATATCGCAGTAGGGAATATTGAGAACAAAAATATTAAGGCAGTTATTAAAGTCACTGGTTATGCCGGAAAGCCATGGGTTAATATTACATACAGAATTATTAATACATCAGATGATGAGTTAAAGATAAAGTCGCTTGTATTTTATATTAAGAAATCAGAAGATAGTGTAATTACAGAGCAGTTAAAGCCTCTTAAAATTGCAGCAGGTAACGATTCAACAGGCTGTGGTGATATCCGTACAGATAATTCGCATAATGATGGTCCTGTATTTATGACAAGAGGTACAACAGAGCTTGATATGATTGAAAAGAAGGCTGATGTCAATAATATAAGAACTGTTGTTGCAACTTCTAATTATAAGACAAGCTTTATAATTGGTAAGAATGGCGAGGAGGTCAATGAGGTAATTGATGATAAATATCTTGTGAAAGAGGCTAATGAGCATTTTGCAGAGGTATTTTATGGAACATTTATGGCTGATTATACTGATGGTGAAGATGGCTTTAGTGTTACGGTTCATCAGGCACAGCAGAATTATCCTAAGGCAGTGAAGTCGTGCAGGGAAGGTGTGGCTGTTATGCTTGTTCCTGAGAATGTCGGGGAGATTACTATGCAGTCAGGAATGGCAAAAGAACAGCAGTTTATGATACATTTTCATAGTCCTGCTATGAAGCTGTGGGAGATAGACAACAGAAGTCTTATATACCAGATGCCAGACAGACCATATATAGCACCGGAAGTGTTTAAGAGGGCAGGGGTTATGATTGATGTGTTCCCTGTAAAGTATAATGATGATTTTGAGATATCACTTATGGCAAAAGCAGACGGACATTCAAGGTGCTATGGTATGCTTAACTGGGGCGACACGGTAGATCAGGGCTACACTGTTCAGGGACGTGGCGGTGGAAAGCCTGTTTGGAGCAATAATGAATACGATTATCCACATGCGTGTGCACTTATGTATGCAAGAACCGGTGTCAGAAGATTTATGGATTATCTGATTGTGTCAGCAAAGCATTGGATGGATATAGATGTGTGCCATTACAGCAGTAATCCTCTTAGAATTGGCGGACAGTGGGAGCACACGGCAGGACATTGTAAGAATGGTGTTATGGTATGCTCTCACGAGTGGGTCGAGGGTCTGCTTGATTATTACCATTTTACAGGTGATAAGAGAGGCTATGATACAGCCATTGGAATAGGAGAAAATGTATTAAAACTTCTTGAAACGCCTATGTATCAGGTGCCGGGTGAAGCCAATGCAAGGGAAACCGGATGGGCACTAAGAACACTTACAGCCCTTTATGTAGAGACTAATGATAATAAATGGCTAGTAAAATGTGACTGGATAATTGATAATTTTAAGAAGTGGGAAGAAGAATATGGCGACTGGTTATCACCTTACACAGATAATACAGCCATAAGAGTAGGCTTTATGATATCAATAGCGGTAGGAAGCGTTATGAGATATTACAGAATATTCCCAAGAGAAGATATCAGGCAGATGATATTAAGGGCAGTTGATGACCTGACAGAGAACTGTTATATGGATAATGGTTTGTTCTATTATAAGGAGCTTCCAAGTCTTGCAAGAAATGGCAATAATACCCTGCTTCTTGAAGCACTTGCAATAGCCTATGAGCTTACAGGTAATAAACAGTATCTTGAATATGGAATTAATACGTTCAGGAGTGCTGTGAATGAAGTGCCTAAGGGAGCAGTAGGAGTCAAGACTATTATAGATGATTCGGTAATATGTCAGGGCAATTCAGGAAAAGGATTTGCACAGAGTTTCATACCACTTGCAACTTATTATAATGCAATTAGTGAAAATAATATGACATTCTGACAATAATGTGTTAAAATAAATATTATGATGTATGTGTAAGAGGCATAAGATGGCATTTCAGTAATGAAAGATGTCATTTTACTGGGTCGCACAGCACACCGGAAACAGACAGCCATATCAGAAAGAATATACTGATATGGCTGTTTGGGTTAAATAATCATAACACAGAGTAACAGCCTAAGGAGGTTAATTATGAGAATCGGTATAAGAGCACACGATGTGGCATATGCACCACTTAATGAACTTATTCCTAATATACATAATCAGGGATTTCATTGTATGCACATAGCATTAAGCAAGTCTATTAAGGAGTTCAAGCCTGGAGTAGAGACTATGACACCAGGTCTTGCAATGTATATTAAAGAATTATGTGCAGAGAATAAGGTTGATATAGCAGTACTTGGCTGTTACCTTAACCTTTGCAATCCTAATGAGGAGAAGCACAAGGAGATAGTTGAGAAATATAAGGCACATATAAGATTTGCAAGTATACTTGGCTGTGGCGTAGTTGGTACAGAGACAGGTGCTGTCAATGAGGAGTACAAGTATGAGCCAGCTAACCATTCAGAGGAAGCTTTACAGTGCTTTATAGATAATTTAAGACCAATAGTTAAATATGCAGAGCAGTTCGGCGTTATAGTTGCGATTGAACCGGTATGGAAGCATATTGTTAATACAGTTGAGAGAGCAAGAAAGGTTCTTGATGCGATAGACTCACCTAATCTTCAGATTATATTTGATCCAGTCAACCTTTTATATGTGGGTAATATAGATAAGCAGGATGAGATAATTAATCAGGCATTTGATTTATTATTAAAGGATATAGCAGTTGTCCACTGCAAAGATTATGTAGTTGAAGGTGATGAGCTTAAATCAATAGCGGCGGGAACAGGCGGACTTAATTATCCGCTTCTTCTTAAGAAGATTAAGGAACATAAGCCATATGTTCATTGTACACTTGAGAATACTGTACCAGAAAATGCAGTAGCAACAAGAGAATTTATGGAAAAACTATATTCAGAAGTGTAGGGAGAGATTATATGCCAGAGAATAATATAGAATTAGCAGGCAATACCAATATCAAGACAAGTCAGGTGGACAAGTCGGTTGATACTCCAGCAGATTTTACAAGTCCTGAAGTGCTTTATAATAAGCTTATAGAAACAATCAGGCAGTATCATCCTTCATCAGATTTATCTGATATAGAGAGAGCATATAAAGTGGCTAAGGAGGCACACGAAGGACAGTTTAGAAAGTCTGGAGAGCCATATATTATTCACCCACTGTGTGTTGCCATTATATTAGCAGAGCTTGAACTTGATAAGGAATCTATTATTGCAGGTCTTTTGCACGATGTTGTGGAAGACACGGTTATGACAAGTGAAGATGTTGCTAGGGAATTTGGTGATGAAGTAGCACTTTTGGTAGATGGTGTAACAAAGCTCACACAGCTTAATTACCAGCACGATAAGATTGAGGTTCAGGCTGAGAACTTAAGAAAAATGTTCCTTGCAATGGCAAAGGATATACGAGTTATTATGATAAAGCTTGCCGACAGGCTTCATAATATGCGTACAATGCAGTATCAGTCACCAGCCAAGCAGGTAGAAAAGTCAAGAGAAACTATGGATATATATGCACCTATTGCACATAGGTTAGGTATATCCAAGATTAAGGTAGAACTTGATGATTTATCAATGAAGTATCTTATGCCGGATACTTATAATGATCTTGTAAAGCAGGTTGATATTAACAGACCGGGCAGGGAGGCATTTATAAAGAGCATTATCAAAGAAGTAGGTATGCACATTAGCAATGCTGGAATTGAAGCTGAGATAGACGGAAGAGTTAAGCATTTCTTCTCAATATATAGAAAGATGGTTAACCAGAATAAGACACTTGACCAGATATATGATATATTTGCCGTTCGCATAAAGGTTGATACAGTCAAGGATTGTTATGCGGCACTTGGTGTTATTCACGAAATGTATAAGCCAATACCGGGACGTTTTAAAGATTATATAGCAATGCCTAAGCCTAATATGTACCAGTCGCTTCATACAACACTTATTGCTTCTAACGGACAGCCATTCGAGGTACAGATAAGAACTTATGAAATGCACAGAATTGCTGAATATGGTATTGCTGCCCACTGGAAGTATAAAGAAGGCAAGACAGGAGAGTCTGATAAGAGTGAGGAAGCTAAGCTTAGCTGGCTAAGACAGATTCTTGAATGGCAGAGAGATATGTCTGATAACAAGGAATTCTTATCATCAATTAAGAATGACCTTAACCTTTTTTCTGATTCAGTGTACTGTTTCACTCCTACAGGTGATGTTAAGACACTTCCAGCAGGTTCTAATCCAATAGATTTTGCATACAGCATACATAGTGCTGTAGGTAACAAGATGGTTGGTGCAAGGGTCAATGGCAAGCTTGTTAATATTGATTATGAGATTAAGAATGGTGACAGAATTGAGATTATAACATCACAGAATTCCAAAGGACCAAGCCGTGACTGGCTTTCGATGGTTAAGTCAACACAGGCCCGTAACAAGATTAACCAGTGGTTTAAGCAGGAGCTTAAAGAAGACAATATTATAAAGGGCAAGGAACTTATATCTAATTACTGTAAGAGTAAGGGAATTGTTCTTTCTGAGATTAATAAGCCTGAATTTGTTGAGAAAGCACTAAGAAAATATGGTTACAAAGACTGGAATGCTGTTCTTGCGGCAGTAGGACACGGTGCATTAAAGGAAGGCCAGATTGTCAATAAGCTTAATGAGGAATATCAGAAGACTAAGAAGGCTGAGATAACTGACAAGCAGGTACTTGACAGCATTGTGGCAAGTGAGAGCAAGGAAAAAGAAAAGGAGAAGAAGGGCAAAGGCGGTATTGTTGTAAAAGGAATACATGATGTTGCAGTCCGTTTCTCTAAGTGCTGTAATCCAGTGCCAGGTGATGAGATTGTTGGATTTGTTACAAGAGGAAGAGGAATATCAATTCACAGAACAGATTGTGTTAATATTCTTAATTTCCCAGCTAATGAAAGAGCAAGGCTTATTGAAGCTGAGTGGGAGCAGACAGAGAATAAAGATGAGAAGTACAGTGCAGAGATTAATATATATGCAGGCAATAGAAAAGGACTTATTGTTGATATTTCACGTCTGTTTACGGAAGCCAATATAGATGTAAGATTTATGAACAGCCGTGTTAATAAGAAACAGCTTGCAACAATCAATCTTGGATTTGTTGTATCTGGTAAGGAAGAGCTTAACAGATTAATTGACAATTTAAGAAAGATTGACGGAGTGACAGATATAGAGAGAGCTACAGGCTGATATTTATAACTGCTGTCGTGCGAAGTTAAGATATTTTATATATTGCTTCGTGCGGCAGCATTTTTGACACAGGGATTGGAGATTATAATGTATAAAATAGATGTAAGAGTATTAGGAATGGTAGGAACGAACTGCTACCTGCTTTGTAATACAGACACTAAGGAGTGCGTGCTTATAGACCCTGCGGATAATGCTGGAAAGATAAGCGAGATGATAGAGCAGTCTGGCTGTATGTTAAAGGGAATACTTTTAACACACGGACATTTTGACCATATTATGGCAGCAGATGAAGTGAGGGATAAGTATAATGTTAAGGTGTATGCTTCAGCAGAGGAGAAGAATACATTAAGTACACCTCATATTAATCTTGGTGAGGCTTATGGAATGAACCTGTCTGTGAAGGCTGATGTATGGCACAATGACGGTGATATACTTAAGCTTGCAGGATTTGATATTAAGGCAATTCACACACCGGGACATACAGAGGGCGGAACGTGCTATTATATTGGGTCAATCGGCGTGTTATTCTCAGGTGATACACTTTTCTGTGAGTCAGTTGGAAGAACAGATTTCCCAGGCGGAAGTA
Source organism: Lachnospira sp. CLA-JM-H23 (assembly GCF_040096425.1). NCBI lineage: Bacteria > Bacillati > Bacillota > Clostridia > Lachnospirales > Lachnospiraceae > Lachnospira > Lachnospira sp. CLA-JM-H23. The sequence goes on along the minus strand of NZ_JBBMET010000004.1, from coordinate 65,371 downwards.
TGAGCGACATTGTGCATTCAATTAAGGACAAGTTAATGGTACTTCCAGATGATACCAAGGTGTATACAGGACACGGCGAGGGAACAAGCATAGGATATGAGAGGGTTCATAACCCATATATAGGTGCGTAGGAAAGATGAACAGTATGATATATATTAAAATTGATAACGATACATTTTATGATGATGCAATAGTTCTTGTGCGTTCATTTTACCCAAGAATGGAGGTAAAGGCATATAAGCAGGATACAGTTGCCACAGAAGCTGATAAAGTGATTGATATAACAGTACCTGATATGACAGGACTTAACAAGAGCGAAATGCACGATAAATTCAAGTCATATTTATATGACAGGCTCAGCCAGATGACAGGAAAGACACTGCCCTGGGGTTATCTTACAGGAGTGCGCCCAAGCAAGATTGCATATGTTATGCTTGAAGATGGCGAAGATGAGCAGACTATAAAGAAGCATTTTATGGATAAGCATAAGGCAAGTGAGAAGAAAGCCAGCCTTGCAATAAATGTAGCAAAGAAAGAAATGGACATTCTTAATAAGATAGATTATAAGAATGGTTACAGTTTATATATTGGAATACCATTTTGTCCAAGTATATGCTTGTACTGCTCATTTTCATCATATGCACTTGATGCGTATAAGAATTATGTGGATGATTACCTTGATGCACTTATTAAGGAGATGACCTTTGTAGCAAGGGCGATGAAAGGCAGAAGACTTGATACAGTGTATTTTGGCGGTGGAACACCAACAACACTTGGTGCGGCACAGCTTGACAGGCTCATAACGGCTTTAAAGGAGCTTTTTGATATTGACGGCTGTCATGAATTTACAGTTGAAGCAGGACGTCCAGACAGCATAACAAGGGATAAGTTAAAGGTGTTAAAGGCACATAATGTTGGAAGAATATCTATTAATCCGCAGACGATGAACCAGCAGACACTTGACCTTATAGGAAGAAAGCACACTGTAGAGCAGATTAAAAATGTGTATTCTATGGCAAGGGAAGAAGGTTTTAATAATATTAATATGGATATTATTCTTGGACTTGTCGGTGAAGATGTTGATGAGGTGGCTCATACATTATCAGAGATTGAGGCGATGAAGCCTGAGAGCCTTACAGTACATTCTCTTGCAATAAAGAGAGCGGCGGCACTTAATATATGGAGAGATAAATATAAGCAGTTATCTACCAATAATACAGATGAGATAATAAGAATGACAGAGGACACAGCCAAAAGACTGTCAATGGAGCCTTATTATATGTATCGTCAGAAGAATATGGCAGGTAATTTTGAGAATGTCGGTTACTCAGTTGAGGGACTTGAATGTATATATAACATTCTTATTATGGAGGAAAAGCAGACAATAATTGCCTGTGGTGCAGGAGCTTCCAGCAAGGTAGTATTTCATAATGAAGCAGATGATAATCATTCAGTCAGAATTGAGAGAATAGAAAATGTAAAAGACGTTCGTAATTATATTCAAAGAATTGATGAAATGATTGATCGAAAGAAGAAATTCTTTGAGGAAAATAATTTCTAGAAATAATAGTTATTGAAATAACAATTTGAAAGGAATTATTATTTGGTAATAATTTCCTTAGGATAGATAGAATTAAATTATATTTAAAAGAATATAGTGTCCTGAAATCAGGATATACACTTATTATAGAAAATATAGAAATGAGGATAATATGAAGATAGCAGTTGCTTACGAGAATGGAAATGTTTTTGAGCATTTCGGACATTCAAGACAATTTAAGATTTATGAAACAGATGGACAGAACATTGTTAAAGAAGAAGTTATAGAGAGTGAAGGCTCTGGACATTCAGCTATGGCAGGACTTCTTGCAGGTCTTGATATTAATGCTGTTATATGTGGTGGTATCGGTGGTGGTGCTGCCAATGCATTAGGCGAAGCAGGCATAGAAGTATATTCAGGTGTATCAGGCTATGCAGATGAAGCACTAGAGGCATACCTTAATGGAGAATTGATATCAGAGGGTGTTAATTGCAGTCATCATTCACACGAAGAAGAACAGAACTGTGGAGCTGCTGATACAGAAAATGAAAGCTGCGGCTGTGGCTGTGGTTGTGGAAGTGACACAGATGACGGAAGCTGCGGCTGTGGAAGTAATGAAACATCAGGCTGTGGCGGTTGTTCAGGTTGTGGTGGAGGAGCACCTTTATTTGATGGAGCTAATGTAGGCAAGGTGTGCAGAGTACACTACAAAGGAACATTTAACGATGGAACACAGTTCGATTCATCTTATGACAGAGGAGAACCTCTTGAATTCACCTGTGGTGCAGGTATGATGATACTTGGCTTTGATAAGGCTGTAGCTGATATGAATGTAGGAGATATAATAGATGTACATTTAATGCCAGAAGAAGCTTATGGAGAGAAAGACCCAGATGCAATTATCACAGTTCCAATCAGCGAGCTTGCAGGTTCAGAAGAACTTAAGGTTGATGATATGGTATATCTTCAGAATGTATATGGACAGCCATTTCCAGCTAAGGTAACAGCCTTAACAGAGAATGACATAACATTTGATGCTAACCACGAGATGGCAGGAAAAGAACTTAACTTTAAGATTGAGCTTGTAGAAGTTAAATAAGACTTGAGTAGATTATTAACTTAATAAAATAGATACTAATAGATATTATGGTAGATTTTAATCATCGAACTAGATAGATTATTAAGAATAAATCTCCCTGTAACTTATATCCGGAAGCAAAGGCTTAGGAAAGATATAAGTTATAGGGAGATTTTATCAGCTTTAAGTATTATTATATATAAATGGTTTATTGTTCTAATCTTTACTTGTGAAATGTTTAGAGCGTATTCATTAAAATATATTGACCTATTCTTAATATTAAATATTGAGAATTATTTTAATATGGAATTATTCTTCCTCATCAATTATTCGTCTTGCAACATATACACCACTTGCAGAAGCGTGTGATAATGAATGTGTAACGCCGCTTCCGTCACCGATTATGTAAAGACCTTTGTACTTGGTTTCAAGGTTGTTGTCAATCTCAACTTCCATATTGTAGAATTTGACCTCAACACCATATAAAAGAGTGTCGTCATTGGCAGTACCCGGAGCAATCTTATCAAGAGCGTAAATCATCTCTATTATTCCATCAAGTATACGCTTAGGAAGAACAAGGCTTAAATCGCCTGGAGTAGCAGAAAGAGTAGGTCTGACAAGTCCTTCTTCGATTCTTTTATCTGTGCTTCGTCTGCCTCGTATAAGGTCACCGAATCTTTGGACAATTACACCGCCGCCAAGCATATTAGAAAGACGTGCAATACTTTCACCATATCCGTTGCTGTCCTTGAAAGGTTCAGAAAAGTGCTTTGCAACAAGCAGGGCAAAGTTAGTATTTTCAGTCTGTTTATCACTGCCTTCATAGCTGTGTCCATTAACAGTTACAATGCCGTTCGTATTCTCATTAACAACGATACCGTTAGGATTCATACAGAAGGTGCGGACTAAATCCTCAAACTTTTCAGTCCTGTATACAATCTTACTTTCGTATAATTCATCTGTAAGATGTGCAAATATAACAGCAGGAAGCTCAACTCTTACGCCGATATCAACACGGTTTGATTTGGTTGGAATATCTAAGTCCTGACAGACTTTTTCAATCCATTTGCTTCCGCTTCTTCCAACTGACACAATACATTTGTTGCAGTCCATATAGGTATCTTTGTAATATATGCGGTAATTATTATCGATTATTTCAATATTAGTAACAGGAGTATTAAAGTAGAAATCAATATGCTCCTTCATTTCATCGTACATATTTTCAAGGACAATATAATTAATATCAGTTCCAAGATGTCTTACAGAAGCATCAAGAAGCTTTAATTTGTTCTGCATACATAAAGTCTTGAATTTAGTACCGGCAGTTGAGTACATATGCGTATCCTCACCGCCGTGGGAAGTATTGATGGTATCAACATATTTCATAAGGCCAATAGCTTCTTCCTTGCCGATATATTCGTAAAGAGTACCACCAAAGTCATTAGTAATGTTGTATTTGCCATCAGAAAATGCTCCGGCACCGCCAAAGCCATTCATAATGGCACAGGTTGGGCATTTGATACAGGATTTTATATTTTTTCCGTCAATTGGACATTTTCTCTTCTCTAAAGTATTACCTTCTTCAAATACGGCAACCTTTAGATCAGGAGCTTTCTTCATAAGCTCATAAGCAGAGAATATTCCGCCCGGACCAGCACCTATAATTATTACATCATATTTCATAAAATATTCACCCCACAATCGTTAATCGTCCTAAGTATTATATTATAAAAGCAGGATTATTAACAAGCAAAACAATTAAGATATGAATATTAACCTTGAAAGTGTTGTAAATACAACATATTAATGCGGAATGAAGATGTTACAATCCAGACATACTAATAATCCACATACAGATAAGTGTAATTGTGGTCTTACAAGATATACAGGTAAGAGTGACTGTAAGCTTACAAGATAATAAAGCAGATTATAATATGATGCACATATAAGCATAACAGCCAGCTTATATATAAAGCTGATAAATTACCAGCAGATAGATTGAAAAATATAATAAAAATAATGGAGGAATTATATGAACAGGACAGAACAGATTAAAGGCTATCTTAAAAGACTTGGTGATGGTGAAAGTCTTGAGAATGTTAAGAAAGATTTTGTTAAGGAATTCAATGATGTCAATCCAATAGAGATTATGGAAGCGGAGCAGGCGTTGATAGCAGAGGGAACACCTATATCAGAGGTTTCAAAGCTGTGTGATGTTCACTCAGCATTATTTCACGGTGCGACTAAGGAAGAAAGAATAGCCAAGGCGGAAAATGAAATATCAGAGATGAAAAAGTACTATGATGACACAATGAAAGGTATGACTAAGAGTGCCATTGCAGATATGCGTAAAGACAGAGAAAGCATTTTTAATAAACTGGCTATGATAAGCGGCCACCCATTAAATACTTTTGTGAAAGAAAATAAGGCAATCCAGCAGGTTATTGATGATATTAAAGAAAATATTACAAGCGGACATATTGATATAAAGGCACTGAAAGAGAAGATATATAAGCTCAGGGAGTTATCAATTCATTATGCCAAGAAAGGGGATTTGTTATATCCGGTGCTTAATGTACGATATAAAATCAGCGGACCTTCGGCGGTTATGTGGACAGTTGATGATGAGATAAGAGATGAGCTGTCAGACATAGCAAAGCAGTTAAATTACGTGGACGGTAATAACAGTAGCAAAGCAGACAATAATAACAGTGCGGATAACAATAATGGTAAAAGTCTGGACGGTAAATTAATTGAAAGAATAGAAAATGTTATAAAGAGGGCAGAGGAGATGATATATAAGGAAGATAATATATTGTATCCTAACTGTGCCGCTAATTTTACGGAAGCTGAGTGGATTGGAATATATCACGATTCCAAAGATTATGCCGTGTGCCTTGATACAGTATCAGACAGATGGGAGAAAGCAGAAGAAGTAGAAAATGTGTATAAACCTGAAGTGTCAGAACAATCTGATAAGAAAGAAGATGTTCAGAATGAGTTATATATGGCAGGCGGACATATGACACTTTCGCAGCTTGAGGCACTGCTTAATGCAATACCAATGGAGATAACATTTGTTGATGAAGATAATATCAACAGATATTTTAATGAAGGGTCAAAGGTATTTAAAAGACCTGTTATGGCAATTGACAGGGAGGTATTCTCGTGCCACCCACCAAAGATTGAGGCAAAGGTCAGAAGAATTATAGAAGAATTCAGGATAGGAACACTTGATGAAGTACCTGTCTGGATGGATAAACAAGGAAGGACTATGCTTGTTAAATATATTGCAGTAAGGGACAAGCAGGGAAATTATGTTGGAACTCTTGAGGCGGTTCAGGATATGGAATTTGCTAAAGAACATTTTGTAAAGCTTAAATAAACGTGTATACAAGGTTTCTCTTTAAATATAGCCGATAAGGACATTGACATTTCTTTCACATAAAAATATAATATAATATTGTCTGAATGGAATTGATTCAGCATTAAGTATATTGATATGGTAGAATTATGAAGAATAACAATAATGAACTCATTGATTATATGATTAATGATTTTAAAAGTGGAATTAAGCACGGAGTGCTTGTTGCCAATCTGACATATGAGCTTGCACAGATGTGTGGTTTGTCTAAAGATGAGGCATACGAATTAAAGATTGCTGCGATGGTTCACGATGTTGGAAAGTTAAAGCTTTCAGAATATCTGTATGGAAGAACCGATGAGGCACTTCCGGAAGATGAGAAGCAGTATATGAGTATGCACTCAAAGATAAGCCATGATCTATTGAAAAAATACGATTATTCAGATAATATAATGGATGTCGTTCTTTCACATCATGAATGTTTTGATGGAAGCGGATATCCTAATGGGCTTGTTGGTGAGCAGATACCATTAGGAGCAAGAATATTAAAGGTTGCAGATGAATTTGCGGCACTTATATCAGACAGACCATATAGGAAAGCATTTGATATAGACACTGCTGTTACAATTATGATAGATGAGATTAAGAATATGGATATCAGAGTATTCCTTTTATTCCAGAGGCTTATTCACGAAGATTCGACTATAGAATTGATTAATAATAGCAGATTAGATATTGATGATTTGGATATAAGTGATATACTAAAAATCAGTCAGGATTAGGAGTAACCTAATTATGCCTTAGGGCAAATAAAACAGGCTGTTAATACAGCTAAGAAGAATGAGGTAATTAACTATGGCAGAGTCAATGGTTGGCTTAAAGAGAACACACAGATGCACAGAAGTTTCAAGTGCAGATATTGGCAGTACAGTTACAGTTATGGGCTGGGTTGCTAAAAGACGTAATCTTGGTTCACTTATATTTGTGGATTTAAGAGACAGAAGCGGTCTTTTACAGATTCTTTTTGATGAGAATATTATCGGCAAAGAAGGATTTGACAAGGCATATACATTAAGAAATGAATTCGTAATAGCTGTAGTAGGTAAGGTTATTAAGAGAAGTGGAGCAGTTAATGACAATCTTAAGACCGGTGATATTGAGATTGCGGCTGAATCATTAAGAATACTTTCTGAGTCAGAGACACCTCCATTTCCAATTGAGGATAATATTAATACTAAAGAAGATATAAGACTTAAATATAGATGCCTTGATCTTAGACGTCCTGATATTCAGTCTAATATCATTATGAGAAGCAAGGTTGCCACTCTTACAAGAGCATTTCTTGCTAATGAAGGTTTCCTTGAAATAGAGACACCTATGCTTACTAAGTCAACTCCGGAAGGAGCAAGAGATTATCTTGTGCCAAGCAGGGTTCATCCAGGAAAATTCTATGCACTTCCACAGTCACCACAGCTCTTTAAGCAGATGCTTATGTGCTCTGGATATGACAGATATATGCAGATTGCAAGATGTTTCAGAGATGAAGATTTAAGAGCTGACAGACAGCCGGAATTCACTCAGATAGATATGGAATTGTCATTTGTTGACGTTGATGATGTAATTGATGTTAATGAAAGACTTTTAGCATATCTTTTCAAAGAGGTATTAGATATTGATGTACAGCTTCCAATCCAGCGTATGACATGGCAGGAAGCTATGGATAGATTTGGTTCTGATAAGCCAGATTTAAGATTTGGTATGGAACTTAAGAATGTTACAGACATAGTAAAGAACTGTGGTTTCGGCGTATTTACAGGGGCTATCGAGAATGGTGGAACTGTAAGAGGTATTAATGCCAATGGACAGGGAAGTATGCCTCGTAAGAAGATTGATGCACTTGTCGACTTTGCAAAGGGATATGGTGCAAAGGGTCTTGCTTATATAGCTATTCACGAAGATGGTTCACTTAAGTCTTCATTCTCTAAGTTTATGACTGAGGATGAGATGAACGCACTTGTTGAGGCTATGGAAGGTAAGCCGGGTGACCTTCTTTTATTTGCTGCTGACCGCAATAAGATTGTATGGAATGTACTTGGAGCATTAAGAGTTGAACTTGCTGGACAGATGGGACTTCTTGATAAGAATGATTATAAGTTCCTCTGGGTAACAGAATTCCCACAGTTTGAGTGGTCAGATGAAGAAGAGAGATTCGTAGCTATGCATCATCCATTTACTATGCCTATGGATGAGGATCTTGATAAGCTTGAGTCAGACCCAGGTTCAGTACGTGCCAAGGCTTATGATATTGTACTTAACGGTACAGAGATAGGTGGTGGTTCAGTAAGAATCCATCAGGCTGATGTACAGTCAAGAATGTTTAAGGCACTTGGTCTTACAGATGAAGTTGCTAATGAGAAGTTTGGTTTCTTACTTGATGCGTTCAAGTACGGAGTACCACCACACGCTGGTCTTGCATATGGTCTTGACAGACTTGTTATGCTTATGGCTAAGAGAGATTCAATAAGAGATGTTATTGCATTTCCTAAGGTAAAGGATGCTTCCTGCCTTCTTACTAATGCACCAGATGTAGTAGATGCAAAACAGCTTGAAGACTTATCTATCAGAATTACAGAGTCAGAACAGGAATAATATTTTAAGAGCATTTGAAAGTATTTAATGGATATTTTCAAATGCTTTTTTTAACTATATTTTTAGACAATACTTTGTGAAATCTGGATGAAAATAATGGCTTTATCAGCTTTTTTTTAGCAAAAATATTGCATTTGAATAATCATGGGTATATACTTTTTTTATAAATCTTTGCAAAACTATAACAAAAGACTGGAGAAAAATTATGACAGAGAATCAGTATATAAGGGCAAACAGGACTGTTTTATTTACAGTTCTCATAGTATTTGGTTATATTGCGCTGACCCTGATGGCAGCATTAGGAGTGGGTGACGGACATAACAAAGGAAAGATTTTAATACAGTTTGTTGTGGCACTTGCTGTAATTATTGTATCAGTAGCTGCTTATATTTTAAGGAAGAAGACCAGAGTGTGTGAATTAACGATTGCGGTATCAATGGCATTTGGATATGTTGTTCTTATACTGCTTAATTCAACTGATGGTGTATGGACATATGTACTTCCTTTGATTATGGCTTCGATGGTATATCTTAATGAAAAACTAATATTGTGGGCTGATGGCGTTGCGATAGCTGGTAATGTCATAAGACTTATTATGGATTATAATATGTATAATGGAGTGGCTATGGCAAGCAGGGTTCTTGCTATATTAGTATTGGTTATTGTTACATGTATATCTCTTAGTGTAACAAAGCTGCTTAAGCAGTTTTTTGCAGAGAATATGAATAAGATAGAGGCAGCAGCAGTTATACAGAAAGAGAATAACGAGAAGATGGTTGTTGTAGCTGATAATATAACCAGACATTTCGGACAGGCTATGGATATGCTTGATGAGTTAGAAAAGAGCATAGATATAAACCACAATTCAATGAAAGATATAGCAGAAAGCACAGAAAGCACAGCAGAAGCCATACAAAGACAGGCCACTATGTGTGCAGAGATTCAAGAAAACACTGATATTGCTGAAAAAGAGATAAGCGAGATGGTTGAGGCCTCACACAGAACAGATGAGACTGTTAATGATAGTAAGGCTATAGTAGTTGAACTTAAGGAACAGGCACAGAATGTACATGATGCAAGCAATATAATCGTAGATGTGATTAACAGTCTTACAGAAAAGGTTGATGATGTACAGGGATTTATTGGTTCTATCGTAGAGATTTCAAGCCAGACTAACCTTCTTGCATTAAATGCTTCAATAGAAGCAGCAAGAGCAGGAGAAGCCGGAAAGGGTTTCGCAGTAGTAGCCGAAGAGATAAGACAGCTCTCAGAACAGACTAAGAATGCATCTTCAAGCATAACAGATATAATCAATAATCTTTATGAAGATACGAAGAAAGCTAATGAGAGCATAAAAGCGTCAGTTGAGTCAGTTAATAAGCAGAATGAACTTATTGATAATACAAGAGTGACTTTTGAGGACGTAGGAAAAACAGTTGATAATCTTATGAACAATATACATTCTGCAGAGCAGAGCATTAACAAGATACTGGATTCAACTTCTGTTATTTCTGATAATATTTCACATTTATCAGCAACAGGAGAAGAGGTAGCAGCTGCTTCAACTGAAGGCCTAAAAGTATCTGACACAACAGTTGAAAGTATGAAGAACTGTAAGAATATATTACATAACATATATCTTCTTGCAGAGGATTTAAAGAGTTCAGTAGATAACTAAATGGATTGTAAGAGATTAAGCAGATTACAATGTATTGCAAGACTAGCAGTTGATTATTATAAGTTGTAATTAATAATATAATCAGGATGGTTTTGCAGGGTTATTAATATTTATAGGACAACAGTATGTTTATTATAAGGAGTGCAAATGACATTTTATGTCTGCATTATTTATAAAAGACAGCTGTTGTTTTTTTATGTAATAGGGAATTTCGATAGAATTTCCTATACATAAAAGGTGCTATGTGCCGATGATGCACACTTGCACGAAGATGTAGGTTGTCGCAAGCGACAGTGCTTAGTGTGAGAAGGTGCTTCATATATTTTATTTATATAGGAATATTTTATGCTTGACTTGAAGTTAACTCTAAATGCTATTATCAAAATGTAGAGTTAATAATCAGGTTTAATTAATAATTATATGAGGTGATTAATTATGAGAAGAAATAATATTAGAAAAACAGAGGTACTTATAATGGCATTTGCATTATCAGCAAGCCTGTTGTTAACAAGTTGTGGCAACCAAAATACTAATGGTGACAGTGTTAATGAAAATAATAGTACAACAGACGAAGCTGGAATTAATCACGATTATCCGGTAATGTTGTTCTCTTATGATAAGAATGATACTAATTATGAAGAACCAGAAGCGTTTAATTCAGAACATCTTGGCGGCAATTATGGTGAGATTGAGAAGATAGAATATTATTCTCCAACTACTAATGCTACAAGAAATGCCAATGTGTATCTTCCATATGGATATGATAAGAGTAAAAGCTATCCTGTAGTATATCTTCTTCACGGAATGAGTGGAACATATGAAGATTACAGGGTTCTTGGTGCAAGACCAACAGCACAGAATATTGTGTATGAATACAACCGCAACGATATGATATTAGTAAGCTTTACTGTATTTACGGATGTTGACGGAAAGCAGGAATCTGATTATGGATTTTCGGATTTAACTGCAAGATATGATGCCTGTGAAAATGATGTGATTAATGCTCTTATTCCATATATTAATTCGCATTATTCAACTAAGATAGGCAGGGAATACACAGGAATTGCGGGATATTCATTAGGTGGACGGGAAGCTCTTTATTTATGCTTTGCACACCCTGATATATTTGGGTATGTAGGTGCATTTGAGCCTGTTGGAGGAGTTGTTAATACAGGAAGCGGTGAAACATCATTATATGGCAACAGGGGATATCTTCTTCCTGAGCTTGTTAAGGAAAGCGGGGAAGCACCACTTCTTACACTTATAGTAACAGGTGATGAAGATCCATATTGCAGGGTATCATCAGAGAATTATTCAAGATATATGACAGAACATTCAATTGACCATATATTCTATTACAGACACGGCGGACACGAGGCAGGTGTATGGAATAATGGCTTATATAACTTTCTAAGGCGGATATTCTAATGAAGATTGTATTAAATAACTTAATTATTGTACAAATGTATAATTATACATTGACTTATTGATAAATAATCTATAAAATTAATAGTCAAACAGGTTGTATAACTACAACTATAGAAAATGGAGGTTGTAATATGTATTCATTTGATGAAGTATTGAACTATGATCCAGAATTAGCTAAAGCTATGGATGATGAGTTAGCAAGACAGAGAAGCCATATTGAATTAATAGCTTCTGAGAACCTTGTAAGTAAAGCTGTTATGGCAGCTATGGGAAGCCCTCTTACTAACAAGTATGCAGAAGGATATCCTGGAAAGAGATATTATGGTGGCTGCGAATATGTAGATGTTGTTGAAACACTTGCAATTGAGAGAGCTAAGAAGTTATTTGGTTGTGAATATGCCAATGTTCAGCCACATTCAGGTGCACAGGCTAACCTTGCAGCATTCTTTGCTATGGTAGAACCAGGTGATACTGTTATGGGTATGAGCCTTGACTGTGGTGGACACCTTTCACATGGTTCACCAGTTAATATCTCTGGTAAATATTTTAATATAGTTCCTTATGGAGTTACAGCTGAAGGCTTTATAGATTATGATGAAGTATTAAGAATTGCTAAGGAATGTAAGCCAAAGATGATCATTGCTGGTGCATCTGCATATGCAAGAGTTATTGATTTTAAGAAGTTCAGAGAGATAGCTGATGAAGTTGGTGCTTATCTTATGGTAGATATGGCTCATATTGCTGGTCTTGTAGCAGGTGGAGAGCATCCAAGCCCTATCCCTTATGCTGATGTAGTTACAACTACAACTCATAAAACATTAAGAGGACCAAGAGGTGGTATGATTCTTTCATCAGCAGAAGCTGCTGAAAAGTTTAAGTTTAACAAGGCTGTATTCCCAGGAATCCAGGGAGGTCCACTTATGCATGTTATTGCTGGTAAGGCAGTATGCTTAAAGGAAGCACTTGACCCAAGCTTTAAGACTTATGCTAAGAACATTGTTGATAATGCACAGGCTCTTTGTACAGGACTTATGAACAGAGGTTTTGATATCGTATCTGGTGGTACAGATAATCACCTTATGCTTGTTAACCTTTTAAGCAAGAATAAGACTGGTAAGGAAGTAGAAAAGCTTCTTGATGCAGCTAACATTACATGCAACAAGAACACTATCCCTAACGATCCAGCTTCACCTTTCGTAACAAGTGGTATCAGACTTGGTACAGCAGCAGTTACAACAAGAGGCTTCAACACAGCAGATATGGATGTAGTAGCAGAAGCTATTGCTTTACTTGTAGATGACGTTGATGCTAATCAGGCTAAGGCTATGGCTATGGTTAAGGAACTTACAGACAAGTATCCTCTTTATGAATAATGCTGGAATATATAAGAAATGAACTTCTGGGGATGACTGATAAAGGAGAATATGCAGCATTTACATCCTCACTTATTCCTGGCTGCGATAATATAATAGGAATAAGACAACCGGTATTAAAGCAATATGCAAAACAGCTGATAAAGGAGAATAAGGATTTCCGGCAGCTGCTTAGTGAACCGGATATTTATCAGGAAGAAACACTGCTTAGAAGCTACATAATAGGAATGGGAACAGCGAAGGAGAAAGACTTTAAGAAGGCTTTAAAAGACTTCAACACATTCGTTCCTCTTGTGAACAACTGGGCTGTAAACGACAGCTTCTGTGTAGAATTCAGGGTTATGGATATGTTTCGGGACGAGTTTCTGCCATACATAAAGGAATGTATAGAATCGTTTGATGAATACAGGGCAAGAGTAGGGCTTATAATGCTGTTAGACCACTATTTAAAGGTTGATATGCATGGCATGAAAAGACCGAGAATGAAAAAGGTTACTATTAAAGATATAGAAAGCACAGATGAAATAAATTGTGCTAATGGTTTATATCTTGATGATATATTTTCACTTGTAAACAGGGATTTTTCGGCCTATGGATATTATACACAGATGGCAGCAGGCTGGCTTCTTGCGGAATGTTTTGTTACATTTCCAAAAAGAACGTGGGAATATCTTACAGATACAGACTGCTTAAAGTTAGATAAGTTGTCATATCAGAAGGCGGTACGAAAGATATGTGAATCGCTCACGCCGGATAAAGAAGTTAAACTAAAAGTTAAAAAGGATCTGAAGCAGATGTAATAATCTGTTTCAGGTCTTTTTTTATTGCTTTAGTATATTTTAATAATTTGAATATCAAAATAACCTTGACAAACACATAAGTTTTGTAGTATAAAAATAATGTTTGAAAATCAAAGTAAGATAATCAAATTGTTAGTAAGTCAAATAAATAAGGACAAAAAAGTATGATAAGAACAAGAATCATAGGAACAGGAAGCTATGTTCCACCAGATATATTGACTAACGATAATCTGTCAGAAATGGTAGATACGAGTGATGAGTGGATAAGGACAAGAACTGGTATATGTAACAGACATATAGCAAAAGATATGGATAATGCTGATATGGCATATAACGCTGCAAGAAATGCAGTAGAGGATGCACGTATTGAAGTTTCTAAGATTGGTCTGATTATAGTTGCAACGTCAACTCCTGATTATGCTTTTCCTAATCAGGCATCACTTGTACAGGCAAAGCTTAAAGCAGTAAATGCTATGTGTTTTGATGTAAGTGCAGCATGTTCAGGTTTTATTACAGCCCTGGATATTGCAGCTTCAATGTTAAAGGCAGGTTCGTATAAATATGCACTTGTTATTGGTTCAGAAAAAATGTCAGAAATAGTTAACTGGAAAGACAGAAGTGTGTGTGTGCTTTTTGGAGATGGTGCTGGTGCAGTGGTTCTTAAAGCAGTTGATAACAACACAGAAGATGTTACAGGTGCCTTAGTTGGTCATGAAAGAGGAATTATTGACAGCAATATCTACAATGATGGAACAGGTGCATCTGTTTTAACAGGTGGCAGAAGATTTTCTGATTCATGCAGCACAGATATATTTATACATATGGATGGACAGGAAGTGTTTAAATTCGCCGTAAAGAGTGTTCCTACAGCTATAGAAACACTTTTACATAATAATAATATGGATATTAATGAAGTTGATAAGTTCATATTGCATCAGGCTAATGTACGTATTATAGAGAGTGTAGCTAAAAGACTTAAGGCTGATAAAGATAAGTTTCCAGTCAATCTGAATGAATATGGAAATACATCATCAGCAAGCATTCCTATTCTGCTTGATGAGTTAAACAGGAATGGAAGCTTAAAACAGGGAGAGAAGCTTGTACTTGCCGGTTTTGGTGCAGGATTAAGCTGGGGAAGTATTCTGCTTGTATGGTAGCACGGTTAAAGATGCTAAGCTTATTATATAGATATTTGCAGACTGCTTACTAAAAGATATCAGGCAGCCGGATAAGCGGCATTTTAACATATATAAGATGTTTATGGCAAAAGCTTTGCCATAGATATCAAAGTTGTGGGCTTTTGACCCCGACAACATATAATAAAAAATAATAAGAATTAAGGAGATTTAACATTATGTTTGAAAAAGTAAGAGAATTAGTTGCAGCACAGTTAGGTATAGATGAGGCAGTTATTAAGCCTGAGTCTAATTTCAAGGAAGATCTTAAGGCAGATTCACTTGATCTTTTTGAACTTGTTATGTCACTTGAGGATGAGTGTTCAGTAACTATTCCATCTGAGGAGCTTGAAAAGATTCTTACAGTACAGGATGTTGTTGATTATATCGAGGCTAACCAGAAATAGTTATAAATGTCAGGAAGGAAGATAAGTTATGAAAACTCGTGTAACAGAGCTTCTTAATATAGAATATCCTGTTATACAGGGCGGTATGGCATGGGTTGCAGATGCTAATCTGGCAGCCCACGTCAGCAAAGCCGGTGGAATGGGATTTATTGGAGCAGCTAATGCGCCGGCAGAATGGGTTAAAGAACAGATACATATTGCAAGAAAGATAACAGATAAGCCAGTTGGTGTTAATATTATGCTTTTAAGTGATTATGCAGATGAGATAGCACAGCTTGTTATTGATGAGCATATAGAAGCAGTAACAACAGGTGCAGGCAATCCAAGCAAATATATGAAGGCCTGGAAGGAAGCTGGAATAAGGGTTATTCCTGTTGTGGCATCAGTTGCACTTGCAAGAATGATGGAACGTGCCGGAGCAGATGCAGTTGTAGCAGAGGGCATGGAATCAGGTGGACATATCGGCGAGGAAACGACCATGACACTTGTACCACAGGTTGTTGATGCAGTTAATATTCCTGTTATAGCAGCTGGCGGAATAGGTGATGGCAGAGGTGTATGTGCGGCATTTATGCTTGGTGCAGAGGCTGTACAGATGGGAACAAGATTCGTTGTGGCTAAGGAGTCAAATGTCCATCAGAATTATAAGGACAGAGTTATAGCTGCCAAGGATATAGATTCAGTAGTAACTGGCAGAAGTACAGGTCATCCAGTAAGGTCACTTAGAAACAGCATGACAAGAGAGTATCTTGATATGGAAAAAGAAGGCGTTGAGTTTGAAAAGCTTGAAAGACTTACTCTTGGAACACTAAGAAAGGCTGTTGTGGATGGTGATGTCAAGCAGGGAACTGTAATGGCAGGTCAGATAGCAGGTCTTGTCAATAAGGAACAGACATGTGAAGAGATTATTAAGGAGCTTATGAAGGAAGTCTCTGAGGTATATAATTCACATAATAAGCTGGCATAAAACAGTGTATGGAAATGAGGATTTAAAAGGTATGGGAAAAACAGTTGTAATGTTTCCAGGACAGGGAAGCCAGCGTACTGGAATGGGAAGAGAAAGCTATAATAGCTGCACTTCATCAGTAAAGTGCTTTAAGAAGGCTGGTGAACTGACAGGTATCAATATGGAGCATTTAATATTTGAAGAAAATGATCTTCTTGATAAAACCGAGTATACACAGATTGCGTTATATGTAACAGAAATCGCCCAGCTTGCTGATATGGTTGAGCAGGGCCTTACGTATGATGCAGCTATTGGACTTTCATTAGGTGAATATAGTGCACTTACTGCAAGTGGTGCGCTATCTTATGAAGATGGTGTAAGACTTGTAAGAAACCGTGGAATATATATGGAACAGGAGGTTCCGGCTGGTATAGGCGCCATGGCTGCAGTTATCGGGCTTACATCAGATGAGGTTGACAGTGTACTTGCTAAATATAACAAGGATAAAAGTGGGAACACAGAGTCTGATAATGATATGTATCCTGATACAGTTTCCGCAGCTAATTACAACTGCCCTGGCCAGATAGTAATATCAGGTAAAAAGGAATGTGTACAGGAGGCTATGGAAGTGCTTAAGGAAGCAGGAGCAAGAAGAACACTCCTTCTTAATGTAAGTGGACCGTTTCATTCAAAGCTTCTTAAGGGCGCAGGTGATAAGCTTATGAAGGATCTTGAAAAAGTTACTTTTGATAAAGTGAAGTATCCTTATGTGGCAAACTGTACAGCTGAGTATGTGGATGAGAATACATCCAGTGGATATATAAAAGAACTTCTTTCAAAGCAGGTATATAGTTCAGTACGTTTTGAACAGTCAGTCAGAAAAATGATAGCCGATGGTTATGATACATTTGTTGAGGTGGGACCAGGAAAGACTTTATCTGGCTTTGTTAAAAAGATAGCTAAGAGCATGGAAAAGGAAGTAGTTATAAAATAACAGGCAATAAATGCAGACAAGATATTGGTAAGGCTTTAGCAATATTGTATCGATGAAAGGCAGTGTGTTATGTGTATGGATAATTGTATAAAAAGATATGAAAACAAGATAGTGCTTGTAACCGGAGCTAGCAGAGGAATAGGAGCTGCTATAGCTGCCCGTTTTGCCAAAGAGGGGGCTGTGGTTATTGTTAATTACAGTGGTAATGATGAGGCAGCAGATAGAACAGTTGAAAATATTCTGGCTGCCAACGGAAAGGCAGAAAAATACAAGTGTCAGGTTGATTCGTATGAAGAAACTGAAAAAATGATTACATATATAATGGATAAATATAAGAGAATAGACATTCTTATAAATAATGCAGGTATAACAAAAGATGGTCTTATCATGAGAATGAAAGAGGAAGATTTTGACAGAGTTATAGATGTTAATCTTAAGGGAACATTTAACTGCATAAGACACGTAAGCAGATACATGTTAAAGCAAAGAAGCGGAAGAATAATCAATATGTCATCAGTTGTAGGCATAGCTGGTAATGCAGGACAGGTTAATTACAGTGCTTCTAAAGCAGGTGTGATAGGTATTACCAAATCTGCGGCAAAGGAGCTTGCATCGCGAGGAATAACTGTTAATGCAGTTGCACCTGGATATATTGATACAGATATGACAAAGGTTTTATCTGATGAACAGAAGAAGTCAGTACTTGATATGATTCCTCTTTCAAGAATGGGAAGCGTGGATGATATAAGCAATGCTGTAGCATTTCTGGCATCAGATGAAGCAGCATACATAACAGGACAGGTGATATCAGTAGATGGAGGTATGAATATCTGATGAGAAGAGTAGTTGTTACAGGTATGGGTGCAATAACACCTATAGGTTTAAGTGTGGATGAATTCTGGAATTCTGTTAAAGAGAATACAGTTGGAATAGATAATATAACAAGATTTGATACAACAGATTATAAGGTTAAGCTTGCAGCAGAGGTAAAGGATTTTGATGCTAAGAATTATATGGATTTCAAGGCAGCCAAAAGGATGGAAAAGTTCAGCCAGTATGCTGTTGCGGCCGCGCATGAGGCTATGAAGGATTCGGGGCTTGATATGGCTAAAGAGGATGCTTTCCGTGTTGGTGTATCAGTAGGCTCTGGTGTTGGAAGCCTTGAAGCTATGGAAAGCAATCACAAGAAGCTTCTTGAAAAGGGTCCATCTAGGATTAATCCGCTTCTTGTACCTCTTATGATAACTAACATGGCAGCTGGCAATGTATCAATACAGCTAGGTTTAAAGGGTAAGAATATAAATGTTGTTACAGCATGTGCTACTGGAACTAACTCTATAGGTGAAGGCTATAGAAGCATACAGCATGGAGAAGCAGATGTTATGTTTGCAGGTGGAACTGAAAGTTCTATATCTCCTATTGGAATCGGTGGTTTTGCTGCGCTTACAGCACTTTCAACATCTACAGACCCTAAGAGAGCCTCTATCCCATTTGACAAAGAAAGAAATGGCTTTGTCATGGGTGAAGGAGCAGGTGTGGTTGTACTTGAAGAACTGGAGCATGCTTTAAAGAGAGGAGCGCATATATATGCAGAGATCACAGGCTATGGCTGTTCTTCTGATGCATACCATATAACATCACCTATGGAGGATGGAAGTGGAGCTGCATATGCTATGACAAGTGCCATGAAGGAAGCAGAAGTAAAACCAGATGATATCGATTATATAAATGCACATGGAACAAGTACCCATCATAATGATCTTTTTGAGACAAGGGCGATCAAGCTGGCACTTAAGGATGCAGCTTACAATGTGCCTGTAAGTTCAACAAAATCCATGGTTGGACATCTGCTTGGTGCAGCGGGCGCAGTTGAGTTCATAGCCTGTGTCAAGTCAATCCAGGATGGTTATATACATCCAAATGTAGGACTATCAGAAACAGAGGAAGAAATGGATCTTAATTATGTCAAGGATGAAGGAATCGAAAAGGACGTTGATGTAGTCATGACGAATTCTCTTGGTTTTGGTGGACATAATGCAACTCTTATAGTAAGAAAGTATTCATAATATGATGAACGCTTAAAGTACATAAGTAGATTGCTGGTGAGATATATGGAATACCAGAATATGAATAAAAGGTCATGAAGAAATGGAGATAATATATGGAATTAGAAAATGTAATAAAGCTCATTAATGCTGTATCAGAATCTTCACTTACAAGCTTTAGCATGGAAGATGGCGACACTAAGCTTTCGCTTGGCGCTGACAGAAGTGACAGGGCAGCTGTTAAAGAAACTGCCGGTGCTGATGATATAGTTAATAGCGATAACGGCAATGAATCAGGATTGAATAAATCGGACATTAAAACTTCTGATGATAATGTGCTTACTGTTAATTCACCACTTGTAGGTGTATTTTACAGTTCAGCATCTCCGGAAGCTGATGCATATGTAGCAATAGGTGACAGGGTTAAAAAAG
The DNA here is from genome assembly GCF_040096425.1 of Lachnospira sp. CLA-JM-H23. NCBI lineage: Bacteria > Bacillati > Bacillota > Clostridia > Lachnospirales > Lachnospiraceae > Lachnospira > Lachnospira sp. CLA-JM-H23. Next base: position 45,462 of record NZ_JBBMET010000004.1, on the reverse strand, counting down.
GTCAGGTAATCGGTATAGTAGAAGCAATGAAGCTTATGAATGAGATTGAAAGTGATTATGATGGTGTGGTTACTGATATTCTTGTAGATAATGAACAGATGGTTGAATATGGACAGCCTATGTTTGTTATAAAACCAGTCTGACAATACGTCGGTATCAAAGGCATGGGTTTTTGATACCGACATTATATATATGAAATTCGATTATTTAATATAAGGAGTTAAGTATGCTTACAACAAAGGAAATAATGGATATTATACCACACAGACATCCTTTTCTGCTTGTGGATACGATAGATGAACTTGAGCCTGGAATAAAGGCAACAGGATATAAGTGTATTACATATGATGAGCCTTATTTTGCAGGACATTTTCCAGCTGAGCCTGTTATGCCGGGGGTCCTTCAGATAGAGGCATGCGCACAGGTAGGCGCTGTTGCGATACTTTCGCTGGAAGAAAACAAAGGTAAAACAGCATATTTTGGTGCAGTTAATAATGCAAGATTTAAAAGAAAAGTAGTTCCTGGTGATAAACTTAAGATGGAATGTGAGATTATAAAGAAAAAAGGACCAGTTGGCGTGGGAAAGGCTGTTGCGACGGTAGATGGCGAGGTTGCACTTACAGCAGAGCTTACATTTATGGTAGGTTAATCCGTCTGATGTTATAAATATAATATGTGGATTATGGAATGATTATAAGGAGATGAAGCTGTGTTTAATAAGATATTGATAGCGAACAGAGGCGAAATAGCTGTTAGAATAATAAGAGCCTGTAGGGAAATGGGTATACAGACAGTTGCAGTATATTCTGAGGCGGATAAGGAAGCACTTCATACGCAGCTGGCTGATGAGAGTGTATGTATAGGAAAGGCAGCAGCTAAGGATAGTTACCTTAATATGGAAAGAATATTGAGTGCAACAGTAGCTACACATGCAGATGCAATACATCCAGGCTTTGGATTTCTTTCTGAAAACAGTAAGTTTGCATCATTATGTGAAAAATGTAACATCACATTTATAGGTCCAGATTCAGATATCATAGAGAAAACAGGTAATAAACAGGAAGCAAGAAATACAATGATATCAGCAGGTATTCCAGTTATTCCAGGAACCAAAGAACCAGTTATGGATGCAGAAAGAGGAAAAGAGCTTGCAGACAATATAGGTTATCCTGTTATGGTTAAAGCTGCACTTGGCGGCGGTGGCAAGGGGATGCGTGTTGTATATACAAAAGAAGATTTTAAAAGGGAATTCGATAACGCACAGAGAGAAGCTGTGAATGGCTTTGCTGATGGCACAATGTATATAGAAAAATATATAGAAAAGCCAAGACATATAGAGTTCCAGATATTAGCTGATAAATATGGAAATACAATTCATCTTGGTGAAAGAGATTGTTCAATACAAAGAAATCACCAGAAGTTAGTTGAGGAATCACCCTCTCCTGCGTTGAATGATGAATTAAGAAAGAGAATGGGAGATACTGCAGTGGCAGTGGCTAAGGCAGTTAACTATGAAAATGCAGGAACAGTTGAGTTTCTTCTTGACAAAAACGACAATTATTACTTTATGGAGGTAAATACCCGTATTCAGGTCGAGCATGGTATAACGGAACTTGTGACAGGTGTTGATCTTATAAAGGAACAGATAAAGATAGCAGCCGGCGAAAGTCTTGGTATTAAGCAGGAGGATGTAAGGATACATGGTGCTGCCATGGAAATAAGAATCAATGCTGAAAACCCTGAAAAGAACTTTGCACCTAATCCGGGAACAATAAAGAATATACATATACCAGGTGGTAATGGTGTAAGAATAGATACTGCAGTTTATAGTGGATATACGATACCTCCTTTTTATGATTCCATGATAATGAAGGTTATGACATATGCAAACGACAGGAAAACAGTGATTGAGAAGATGAGAAGTGTCCTTGGCGAGATTATTATTGAAGGTGTCACAACAAATACAGATTTTATGTATGATATATGCCAGAATGAGAAGTTTATTAAAGGTGATGTCAGTACAGATTTCATACCAGAGGAGTATCCACAGGTATGTAAAAAATAGTTGTTCGTTATGCACAGTAAGAGTGCGTGGAAATGAGGATTTATATGCAGATAAAAGGCTTGTTTAAAAAGAATATTCATAAAAATAAAATCAACAATCTGGATAGCAGTAATATAAATGTTCCAGATGGATTATATACGAAATGTCCGGTTTGTTCAAAAATAATTTTAACAGAGGACATGTATCTGAATAATTGTGTATGTCCGGAATGTGGATATTATATGAAGCTGGATGCCAGAACAAGGATATCCATGGTAGTGGATAAGAATACATTTTCAGAATGGGATACTAACATTGAAGAGAGCAATCCATGTGAATACCCAGGTTATGAGGAGAAAATCCAGAATCTTAAAAGAAAAACAAATCTTGATGAGGCAGTAATAACCGGTGTTGGAAAGATAGATGGCAGCAAAGCTGTTATAGGTGTCTGTGATACAAGATTTCTTATGGGCAGCATGGGCGAAGTTGTAGGTGAAAAGCTTACACGGGCAGTTGAGAAGGCTACAGAGCAGAAGCTGCCGGTTATTATATTTACATGCTCAGGCGGAGCCAGGATGCAGGAGGGAATAGTATCTCTTATGCAGATGGCAAAGATAAGTGCCGCATTAAAAAAACATGATGAGGCAGGACTTTTATATATCACTGTTCTTACTGACCCTACAACTGGAGGTGTAACTGCAAGCTTTGCTATGCTTGGAGATATTATACTTGCAGAGCCAGGTGCCCTTATAGGTTTTGCAGGACCAAGAGTTATCAGACAGACTATAGGACAGGAACTGCCAGAAGGGTTTCAGAGAGCTGAATTTCTGTTAGAGCACGGCTTTGTGGATGCGATAGTTAAAAGGGATGAGCTAAAGAAGACACTTGCGCATCTGCTTGACATACATAAGTACAGTGGAGCTTATACAGAAGTTAAAGAAAATGTGGATACATACCGGAGCAATTCAGATATTATGAAGAAGTATCTTGAGTATCTTGATAATATATATTTCAAAAAGATAGATAGAGAAGAAGAAAAAAAGGCTGAGGCTGATAATAATCTGTATAATGAGTATGATGTATGGGAAAAGGTTGAAATAGCAAGAAGCAGTGAAAGACCTAATGCCGCAGATTACATAGAAAAAATAACTAAAGATTTTTTTGAACTTCATGGTGACAGAAACTTTTGTGATGATAAAGCAATAATAGGTGGAATCGCAACATTTGGCGGCATTCCTGTAACAGTCATAGGACATATGAAGGGTAAGACTACTAAAGAGAATATATCAAGAAACTTTGGAATGCCTAATCCCGAAGGGTATAGAAAGGCACTAAGGCTTATGAAGCAGGCTGAAAAATTTAACAGACCGGTTATATGTTTTATAGACACTCCAGGAGCATATTGCGGTCTTGGTGCAGAAGAGCGAGGCCAGGGAGAAGCTATAGCAAAGAATCTGTATGAAATGAGCAGTCTTACAGTTCCGGTATTGTCAATAGTAACTGGCGAAGGTGGAAGCGGTGGTGCACTTGCACTAGGTGTTGCCAATGAGGTATGGATGATGGAGAATTCCATATATTCAATACTTTCACCAGAAGGCTTTGCATCGATACTGTGGAAGGATTCTAAGAAAGCAAAAGAGGCTGCGGAAATAATGAAGCTGACGGCAGCAGATTTATATGAGCTTGGCATAATAGAGAAGGTCATTCCGGAATATCCGGTTATAAATGAAAATAATATAAAAAGAGTGACATTATATATGAAACGCATGATATGTGATTTTATGTACAGATATATTGATATGGACAAGGAAGAACTTGCAAGACAGCGGTATAACAGATTCAGGAAAATGTAAGAAAGCACTAAATCTATTACATTTTTTTATGGTTGTATTAATATAATTGTGTTAATATGATTATGTTAATGTGATTGTTTTAATGTGATTGCGTAGGAAGATTACGGAATTGTTATATCTAAACAGAAAGAAGGAATATATATGTCATATGGATACAGACAATACAGGGATACTGCTCATAGATGGACACAGATAGGTGTTGGTTTAATATCTGTAATAGCAGGTCTTATACTTATTGTATGTGTAACGGCACCTATGTATGTCTCAAGCATGTTAAAGGATGCAGGACTGTCAGCTGCTATATCGCACCGTTTTATGGATACTGTTTTTGATTCACTTGGGGATAATATGGAGGCGTTATCCAGAATTCAGACAAGTATAGAGGATTCTAAGATAGTAGACAGAATAGCACAGAAATATACAACGGCTATGGTTGACGGGATGCTTAAAGAAAAATCCTTTGATGATATAGAGATTAATATAGATGCAGAGCTGGATGAGCTTATGGATATGACATATAACAAAATAGCATCTAATATCAATATGGGAAATATACAGGAAACAATAGTCAGGGCAGCTCTTAGCTATAGTAAAAATGCTGCAAATGAGGCTATAAATAATTATGCCAGTGGTATATATGGTGATATATCTTATCGTCTGCAGCCGCTTATAAAGGTATATGGAATAATAACGTCTGTTGTGTTTAAGATATTGATGCTTTTAATATATATCACATTATTGATTGTTATCATTGCATTTAATCCTGTCAGGGTTGTAAGGTACACACTCCCATGTATATTTGTCATAACAGGTGGTATATATATTTTTATTGCAAATATAATTGGAAACAGATGTATGGCGGCTGTAAGTAACAGATATCTAGGAAGAACTGTGTTTATAGATACTCAGATTGCTTATAGGGTTATGGGTGTTATGTGTATACTGGCAGCAGCTTCTTATGTTATTACTTTGATATATGGAATGGTTGTGAAAAACAGGAGAAAAAGAATATAGAAATATCTGAGATTAATGTTTGATAAGAGTTTATTAGAGTTTATAAGAGCTTATAAAAACTCATAAAACATTATAAAAGATGAAAAATGGAGCTGCTACATATATATGTGGCAGCTCCTGATTTTGTTTTATAATACTTGTTATATAATATTTTTTAAAGTATTATTTGTTATTCTTCTTTTCGTTCTCAAGCTTCTTCATAGCTCTTACCTTAAGTGAAAGACCAAAGAGGTTGATGAAACCATCAGCATCATGGTGGTCATAAAGGTCTCCAGTTGTGAATGAAGCGATAGATTCGTTATATAATGAATATGGAGATGTTGTACCAGCTTTGATGATGTTGCCCTTGTAAAGCTTGAACTTAACTTCACCAGTTACGTATTCCTGTGTCTTTTCGACAAATGCCTGAAGTGCTTCACGAAGAGGTGTTTCCCACTTTCCTTCGTATACAACCTGAGCGAACTTGTTAGCAACATTAATCTTCTCTGCTGTTGTATCCCTGTCAAGAACTAATTCTTCAAGCTGCTGATGTGCTTCGTAAAGAATAGTTCCACCAGGTGTTTCATATACACCACGTGACTTCATACCAACAACACGGTTCTCAACGATATCAATTATACCAATGCCGTGCTTGCCGCCAAGTCTGTTAAGTTCTCTGATGATATCAGAAACCTTCATCTTCTTGCCGTTAACAGATGTAGGAACACCCTTTTCAAATGTCATTGTTACATATTCGCCTTCATCTGGAGCTTCTTCTGGTGTGCATCCAAGAACAAGAAGGTGCTTATAGTTAGGCTCATTAGCTGGATCTTCAAGCTCAAGACCTTCGTGGCTTATATGCCAGATGTTACGGTCACGGCTGTAGCTTGAGTCAGGGCTGAATGGAAGGTGAATACCGTGCTGTCTGCAATATTCGATTTCATCTTCACGAGACTGTAATGTCCATCTTGAATCTCTCCAAGGAGCGATAATCTGGATATCTGGAGCTAAAGCCTTGATTGTAAGCTCAAATCTGATCTGGTCATTACCCTTACCTGTAGCACCATGGCAGATAGCAACAGCACCTTCTTTACGGGCAATTTCAACAAGTCTTTTGGCAATGATAGGTCTTGCCATTGATGTACCAAGTAAATATTTATTTTCATAAACTGCGTGAGCCTGTACACATGGAACGATGTAGTTATCGCAGAATTCATCTGTGATGTCTTCGATATATAACTTGGCAGCTCCACAAGATAAAGCTCTTTCTTCAAGTCCGTCTAATTCCTCTTCCTGACCGCAATCTGCACATACACAGATAACATCATAGTCGAAAGTTTCCTTTAACCAAGGAATGATTGCTGTAGTATCAAGACCACCTGAATAAGCAAGAACAACTTTCTCTTTCATTATTAATGTACCTCCATATAATTAAGTAATAGGTTTAATTATGTAATAAATATTATGTAGTAAATAATGCTATTACAAAGTGTAAAACTCTGCTGATTATAATAAACTACTTATTATGAAAATGCAATAGGTAAAAATGTATATTATGCAATTTTATGCAAGAATATTGCATAAATATAAAAAATAATGAATAAACACTTTACATAGAAAAAAAAGTTGTTATAATGGAACTTGTCATTTTTATTGATGAATAATATATGTACACGAATGAATAAATAAACATTCAGATGGAGGACGTATGGTTAAGGTTGGAATTATCGGAGCTACCGGATATGCAGGTAACGAATTAGTAAGACTTCTTCTTGGACATAAGGATGTAGAGATTGTATGGCTTGGTTCACGAAGCTATATAGATCAGAAATATTCAGATGTATACAGAAATATGTTTAAACTTGTAGATGCCAGATGTATGGATGATAATATGGAACAGCTTGCAGATGAGGTTGATGTAATATTTACAGCAACACCACAGGGCTTATGTGCATCACTTGTTAACGATGAGATTTTATCAAAGGTAAAGATAATAGACCTTAGTGCAGACTTTAGATTAAAGAATGTAGATATATATGAGAAATGGTATAAGCTTGAACATAAGTCACCACAATATATTGATGAAGCAGTCTATGGTTTATGTGAGATTAACAGGGATAAAGTGAATAATAATACAAGAATTATTGCTAACCCGGGATGTTACACTACAACATCAATTCTTACATTATATCCACTTGTAAAAGAAGGAATTATTAATCCAGATACAATAATCATTGATGCTAAGAGCGGAACAAGCGGTGCAGGCAGGGGTGCAAAGGTTGCTAATCTTTTCTGTGAAGTTAATGAGAGTATGAAAGCATATGGTGTTGGTACACACAGACACACACCAGAGATAGAAGAACAGCTTGGATATGCTTGTGGAAGAGATGATTTAAAGCTTATATTTACACCACATTTAGTTCCAATGAACAGAGGAATACTTGTGACAGCATATGCTAATCTTGCAAAGGATGTAACTTATGAAGATGTTAAGGCGGCATATGATAAATATTATGACAAGGAATATTTTGTAAGAGTTCTTCCTGAGGATGTATGCCCAGAGACAAGATGGGTTGAGGGAAGTAACTTTGTAGATATAGGATTTAAGATAGAGCCAAGAACTAACAGAATTATTGCTATGGGTGCATTAGATAACCTTGTTAAGGGTGCGGCTGGTCAGGCAGTACAGAATATGAATCTTTTATTCGGTTTTGAGGAGAATGAAGGACTTAAGATTGCACCTATGTTCCCATAGAATTATATAATACAGGCGGCACTATAAATATTTTATTCATATAAGATTAATAAGACGTTATTGGTAAGTAATAATCCTGATAGATAATTATTATATAGGTAATTTAATAACAAGCGGTTATTAATCTGGACAGGAGGCAGTTATGCAGATTATAGAAGGTGGAGTTACAGCAGCCAAGGGATTTAAGGCAGCTGGTATGGCGGCAGGAATTAAGTATAAGAATGGTAAGAAAGATATGGCAATGGTTGTTTCAGACAAGCCTTGCGTGACAGCAGGGACATTTACTCTTAACAGAGTATTTGCCGCTCCTGTTAAATGGGATAAGAATATTGTATACAATGAAGCTTATGCACAGGCAATTGTAGTCAACAGTGGTGTTGCTAATGCCTGTACAGGTGTTGAGGGTGATGAAGCCTGTGCACTTGAAGCTAAGACAGCTGGAGAGGCACTTGGAATTCCAGCTGATGCAGTGCTTCTTGGTTCAACAGGTGTTATTGGAATGCAGCTTCCTATGGATAGAATGTGTGCAGGAATTAAGGCACTTCCGGAACTTCTTGATTATACTAAAGAGGCTGGAACACTTGCCGCAGAGGCAATTATGACAACTGATACTGTAAGCAAGCAGGTTGCCTGCACAGTAAATATTGCTGGCAAAGAAGTAACGGTAGGCGGTATGTGCAAGGGTGCCGGTATGATTCATCCTCATATGGCTACAATGCTCTGTTTTATTACAACTGATGCAGTTATAGAGAAGAAAGCACTTCAGAAGATGACAAGTGATATTGTTGAAGATTCATTTAATATGATATCTGTTGACGGAGATACATCAACTAATGATACAGTGCTTGTTCTTGCTAATGGAGAAGCAGGCAATGACTCTATTAAGGAAGGCAGCAGTGATTATGATACATTTTATGAGGCATTATCTTATGTACTTACAGAGCTTTCTAAGAAAATAGCAGGAGATGGTGAAGGCTGTACATGTCTTTTTGAAGTTCAGGTTAAGGGAGCTTCAACTAAGGAACAGGCAAGAATTCTTGCCAAATCAATAGTGACTTCTAATCTTACAAAGGCGGCAATATTTGGACACGATGCTAACTGGGGAAGAATTCTTTGTGCTATGGGTTATTCAGGCGTTGATTTCGAGCCGGAGAAGGTTGATATATTCTTTGAAAGCAACGCAGGAAAGCTTCAGATAGTTAAAGATGGTACTGCAACAGATTACAGTGAAGAAAAGGCAACTGAAATTCTTTCACAAAATCCTGTAACCGCAATAGCAGATATTAAGCAGGGTAACAGTGAAGCTACAGCGTGGGGCTGTGACCTTACATTTGATTACATAAAGATTAATGCTGATTACAGATCATAATAGTTAAGAATAAAATGGCATTGTAATATTGTCAGGAATGAGGATAATAAATGAGTACAATTAATATGGAAGAAGAGTTAAAGAAGGCACAGGTGCTTGTTGAAGCACTCCCATATATACAGAAGTTCAACAGAAAGATTATAGTTGTAAAATATGGTGGAAGTGCAATGGTTGATGAAGAACTTAAAAGAAAAGTTATTCAGGACGTAGTATTATTAAAGGTTGTTGGATTTAAGCCAATTATTGTACACGGCGGCGGCAAGGAAATCAGCAAATGGGTTGAAAAGTCTGGAATGACACCGGAATTTAAGAATGGTTTAAGAGTTACAGACGAGCCAACTATGGAAATTGCTGAGATGGTTCTTAACAAGGTTAATAAAAGCCTTGTATCGCTTATAGAGGAACTTGGCGTAAAGGCGTGTGGTATAAGTGGTAAAGATGGCGGTATGCTAAAGGTGGAAAAGAAGTATTCAAAGGGTGAAGATATCGGATATGTAGGTGAAGTCAAGGAAGTTGATACAACACTTATACATTCTCTTCTTAAGGACGATTTTCTTCCAGTAATATGCCCTATAGGATATGATGACAATTTCCACGCTTACAATATTAATGCTGATGATGCAGCTTGTGCCATTGCAAGGGCAGTTAATGCAGAGAAGCTTGCATTCTTAACAGATATTGAAGGTGTATACAAGGATTATAATGATAAATCAAGCCTTATCTCAGAACTTTCAACAACTGAGGCAAGGCAATTATTAGCAGGTGGTACAATAGGTGGTGGTATGTTACCTAAGCTTAATAACTGTATTGATGCGATTGAACACGGTGTTTCAAGAGTGCATATACTTGACGGACGTATTCCACACTGCCTCCTTCTTGAAATATTTACTAACAAGGGTGTTGGTACAGCTATATTATCAGAAGGTGCTGAGAAATTCTTCGATACTAATATATAATAACAGGAGTAGTTATGCAGACAGAACAGATTATTAAAACAGCAGAAGAAAAGTTAATACATACATATAACAGATACCAGATTGTACTTGATAAAGGTGATGGTGTAAGATTATATGATACAGACGGAAAAGAGTATCTTGATTTTGGTGCAGGTATTGCGGTATTTGCATTAGGTTATAATAACAAGGAATATAATGATGCGTTAAAGGCACAGATTGACAAGCTTATACATACATCTAATTATTTCTATAATGAGCCAGCGGTAAATGCTGCTAAAGCACTTACAAAGGCTTCTGGAATGGACAGGGTATTCTTTACTAACAGTGGTACAGAATCAATAGAGGGTGCTATAAAGCTTGCAAAGAAATACGCTTATTTAAAGACAGGAAGAACTGATTCAGAGATTATAGCAATGCATCATTCCTTCCATGGCAGAAGTATGGGAGCATTAGCTGTAACAGGCAATAAGCATTATCAGGAAGCGTTCGGACCTATGATTCCGGGAATTAAATTTGCTAATTATAATGACCTTGAAAGTGTTAAACAGTTGGTAAATGATAAAACTTGTGCTATTATATTTGAAACAGTACAGGGTGAGGGAGGAATATATCCTGCAACTAACGAATTCATCAAGGGTGTAAGACAGCTTTGCGATGAAAAGGGTATTCTTCTTATACTTGATGAAATACAGTGTGGAATGGGAAGAACAGGTACAATGTTTGCATTCCAGCAGTATGGAGTTGAGCCTGATATTCTTACTGTTGCCAAGGCACTTGGCTGTGGTGTTCCAGTAGGTGCATTTCTTGCCAAGGAAGAAGTTGCTAAGGCACTTGTACCAGGAGATCACGGTACAACTTATGGCGGTAATCCACTTGCGTGTGCAGCAGCAACAAAAGTATTTGAATTATTTGAGAAACAGCATATATTGGATAATGTCAAGGAAGTATCAGCATATCTTGAAGAAAAGCTTGATGAACTTGTAGCAGAATATGATTTTATAATTGAGAGGAGAGGACTTGGACTTATGCAGGGACTTGAACTTTCAATCAATCCTAAAGATGTTATTGCTAATGCATTAGACAATGGACTTATACTGTTCTCAGCCGGAACTAATGTTATCAGAATGGTGCCACCTCTTGTTATAACTAAGGCGGACGTAGATGAAATGATAACAAAGTTAAAGAAATCATTTTAATAAAGGTTGGATGAATAATGAAAGTAATTAAGAAGCTTGTGTCAGTTCTTATGGCAGGTGTTCTTACTTTATCTGTGATGGCATGTTCAGGTACAGATAAGAATAAGACAGCAAGGGAACTTGATATAGAGACTCCTGTAACAGTTAATGTCTGGTATGATAATAAGGACTATGACAGCTATCTTGAAAATGTAGCGAAAGAATTTAAAGAGGCTAACAATCTGGTTACTGTCAATCCGGTATATGTTGAGTCATCAGATTTTGTTGATACAATTTACAATGAAACTGTAAGAAATGATAATGTGCCAGATGTGTATCTTATGTCATCAGAGAATTGCAATAAGGCATATCTTTTAGGTCTTATGCTTGAAAATGATTCTTACAAGGATGTATACAATGATAAAGTATATGGACAGGCTGCCCTTATAGCAAGCTCATATAATGAAAAGTTATATGGCTATCCGGTTACATTTAATATGCCGGTTATGGTGTATAACAGTAAGCTTGCAGGTGCAGTTGATACATTTGATGAGATAAAAGAATATAATGATAACTACGAAGTTACAGAAGATAATAAAAGTGTTCAGAGGATATTTAACTTTGATGCATCATCAATGTTTCTTAATTATACATTTACAGGAAGATACGTTAATATAGGCGGCAATAATGCTGAGGATTCAGGAGCATTTGCAATAGATGAGGTGCATTTTAAAAAGGCTTTAACTGAATATGTGAAGTTAAAGGACACTTATGCGATTGATAGATATAATTCATCATTGCAGTCGTGTGTATCACAGTTTGCAGAGGGAAAGCTTATATATACAATAGTTGATGCCGACAGCCTTTCAACAATTGATGCTTCAGGTGTTGAATATGGAATAATTCCAGTTCCAAAGCTTGCAGATGATTTAGAGTCAAAGGCAATGTCAGTTACTACGATGGCGATAGTAAATCCATACACATCAAATATTGCGGTATCCAAGGCAGTAGCAAGGGCAATATCATATGACTATGCAGAGGATTTGGAAAGTCTTAGCGGACATATGAGTGCAAGGGCAGACATAAGCTATAAATCAAAGACCCAGCAGAGCAATTACAATACACTGCACACAATATATGCTAACAGCATCGTAAAAGCCAAATATGTAGGAGTAGGCAACATATATACAAAATATGAGATTATGCTTCACCAGTTATGGGACGGAGTGGATTTTAACAGTGCATATAATGAGTTTTACAAAGAAATCTCCAATTATATGACACTATCAAGGCTTAATAATTAAATATGGAATAATACATTAGTGTGGATAAAAATGTAATTTACTCCAATATCAGTGAATAAAATCCTGCTATCAGTAAATACTTTATTAACAATAGAGATTGTTAAAGGAGGTTGTCTGATGGCAGGATTTATTGTTGCAATAATCTCAGGTGCGTTAATGAGCCTGCAAGGTGTACTTAATACGAATGTTACAAAAGCGAGCAGTATATGGGTGGCGGCAGGCTTCGTGCAGTTTACAGCACTTGCAACCTGCATTATAATGTGGCTGTTTAACGGAAGACCTGATATTAGTGGAATATTTCAGGTAGAGAATAAAATATCATTATTAGGCGGTGTGATAGGAGCATTCATAACCTTCACCGTAGTAAAAAGTGTATCCGACCTAGGTGTAGCCAAAGCCGAAGTCACAATAGTAGTAGCACAGGTAATAGTAGCCTATATAATAGAACTTATGGGCTTATTTGGAAGCAAAAAAGCCGACTTCTCGTGGCTCAAACTCTTAGCCCTGATAATAGCAATGGGCGGAGTATTTATGTTCTACAATACAGGGAAGAATTAAAGTTGTAAAACTGACAGCGAGGGGATATAATGTGCGTAAGCTACAAGCCGTGCCAGACAGAAAACTTAAAAGCTGCTGTGCTTGCACAAAGCTGCTTTTAAAATTTCTGTCTGATAGGGCGACAGCCCGACAGTCCAAGAAAGCCAGAGCTTTCTTGGACCTGCACGGCGAAACCAGTGGGAAATCAACTAAAGGCGATGTGCAAAGCACGAGCCAGCAAAAACAAATCATAAGCAGGCTAAGGAAAGCGATGTGCAAAGCACGAGCCAGCAAAAACAAACCATAAGCAGGCTAAGGAAAGCGAAGTGCCAAAGCACGAGCCAAAAGTAAAGGCAATCTGTGGCAGTACATAATAAGCCAAGGTAAAGTAGAAGCGAAGTGCGAAGCACAAGCGCAATCTATGCCACCACTGCATTTCCCACCCCACCCCAAATAAAAGAGAGGACCTCAACCAATGACCAATTTATTTAAAATAACAGGCACAGTAACCCTGAAAAAAGGCGCCGGCCGTCAATTAAAATCCGGCGGTATGTGGGTATACGACAACGAAATAGACACATTTTCCGAAACCGTAGAAGACGGAGGCCTTATCGAACTCCATGATTTCGATGATTACTTTATGGGAATAGGCTTCGTAAACCGCCGTTCCAAAATAACAGTAAGAATGTTATCAAGACACGAGGGAGAGATTAACGAAGAATTTATCAAACAGCGTGTAAAAGATGCTGTTTCCTACAGAATGGATACTGTCGATACATCTTCCTGCCGGCTTATATTCGGAGAGGCAGATTTTCTTCCGGGTATAGTAATAGACAAGTTCTCAGATGTTCTTGTAGTAGAGTCACTTGCACTTGGAATTGACAGATTTAAACAGCTTATTGTCGATGACCTGAAAGAAATACTTAAAGAATATGGCATGCCAATAAGAGGCGTATATGAAAGAAGCGATGCCAAAGTAAGACAGCTTGAAGGAATGGAAAGAGTTAAAGGCTTTATCGGTGAAGAATTCGATACCAAAGTTATGATAACTGAAAATGGTGTTAAATATTATGTAGATGTTAAGGACGGTCAGAAGACAGGCTTTTTCCTTGACCAGAAATATAACAGGAGAGCTATTGGCGGCTTATGCAAGGGTGCGAAGGTTCTTGACTGCTTTACACATACAGGTTCATTTGCACTTAATGCAGGAATATCGGGAGCTTCAAGCGTATTAGGAGTAGATGCATCTGAACTTGCTGTTAATCAGGCGACAGAAAATGCCAAGCTTAACGGACTTGAGGATATTGTCCGATTCAAATGTGCAGATGTGTTTGACCTGCTTCCACAGCTTGAAAAGAGTGGCGAGAAGTTTGATGTTGTGATTCTTGATCCACCAGCATTTACCAAGTCAAGAAATTCCATTAAAAATGCAGTTAAGGGATACAGAGAGATTAATCTTAGGGGGATGAAGCTTGTCAAAGACGGCGGATACCTTGCAACCTGCTCTTGTTCACATTTTATGGATCCGGAATTGTTCACTAAGACAATTGGCGAAGCGGCAAGAAATGTACATAAAAGACTAAGACAGATAGAATACAGGACCCAGTCACCTGACCACCCAATTCTGTGGTCAGCCGATGAGTCCTTATACCTTAAATTCTATATTTTTCAGGTTGTTGACGAAAAGTAAGGCTTCTTTCGTAAAGGGCATCTTTTATTTCGTAAGGAACAAAAAGATGTCCAAGACCTGTTCCTAATTGTATGTTAGGCTTGTTAGCACCATGGTAATCAGAGCCGCCGGATAAGAGAAGATTATGTTCTTTGGCGATTTTGCGGATTTCCCTTTCATCGGCAGGTTTATAGGTTGAATAAATTGCTTCAATTCCATCAATTGAGGCACAGCATACGTGGTTAATAAGCTCATTCATCTGGGCTTTGCCAAGGTGGTAAAGAATTGGGTGTGCAAGCACAGCAACGCCGCCAGCCTGATGAATAATGCTTACAGCCTCAGAAGGGTCAACCTTATGCCTGTTCACAAAGCAGGGCTTTCCGGGACTTAAGTATCTGTCAAAGGCTTCGTTGCGGTCGCCTGTGTAATGATTCTTAACAAGATAATCAGCAAAATGTGCTCTTGTTATAACAGCATCAGGGTATAATTTTAACATTTGTTCATATGTAATATTAATACCGATTGAACAGAAGCGTTCACATATTGCAATATTACGGTTGATGCGTGACTCGCGCTGTGTTTTAAGATAATCATTGATGGCATTGTTAGTGTAATCAATAAAAAGTCCTACGATATGGACTTCGGTATTATTAAAATTAGTGCTTAATTCAACACCGGGTATTAATTCCACCTCTGAATTACCAGCGGCTTTAAGGGCATCTGGTATTCCGTCAAGAGTATCGTGGTCGGTAAGGGCGATGGCACTAAGATTTTTAGAAGAAGCAATTGCTATAAGCTCTGAGGGAGTATTAGTTCCGTCAGAATATGTTGAGTGTACGTGCAAATCTACCTGTTTCATATTATAACCTCATTTCTGCGCACGATTTCTAAGCAGATAATAGAATTGTATTAAGTACGCAAGTAGATTATAACACTTTAAAAAAGTACGCAAAATCCTTAATCTTAATAAAATAATAAATTAACGAAAAAGTTTAATTTTATATAAAAGCAACAGGAGGAGTGATTATGCAAAGAGAATTAGTTATTGGTGGTTTTTACAGACATTTTAAGAATAAGCTGTATCAGGTAAGAGGCGTTGCGATACACTCAGAGACTAAGGAGAAAATGGTTGTGTATCAGGGGCTATACGGCTCATATGAGTTATATGTAAGACCATATGATATGTTTTTGAGCGAAGTTGACCATAATAAATATCCTGATGTAGAGCAGAAATACAGATTTGAACTTATAGATATTAATACAGGAAAAGCACTTGAGAAATCCGATGATACATCTGCTTATAATAAATCGATAGACAATGTTAATATGGTTTCAGCGGATAATACATATACAGTAGATAAGTCTGCCTGCGACATAGCAGGAAATAGATATACAGAGAATAAATCTATTGATTATAAGACAGAAAATGTCTCATCTGATAATGGGAATATTGCTGACACCTACAATTCAGATGAGAATACTGTACAGGACAGCAAGCTGATAAGATTTCTTGATGCATATGATTATAAAGAGAAGCTTGATATATTAACTTCTATGAGAAGTGAATTAAATGACGGGCTTATTGATATTATGGCGGAGTCCATTGAAGTTGCTGTGCCAGAGGGCGACATTACTGATAGATATAATTCACTTAGAAAATGTCTTCTTGCACATACCAAATATGAAGGATTAAGACTGCGTCAGTAGTGATAATTGTCAGAAAATTAACATAATATATGCGATAAAATGGATAATATTACAGAATTTTGTGAATTCACATAAAATGTGTATAAGTATGTTGATATTGTGGAAAAGTATGTGACTAATTACGATATTGATTGCATATGTTGTTAATAAATGTTATATTCTATAAGGTATGCACAGGAGAACTATACAATAAGAGATTGTGTGTGGAAAAGAGGATTAATAATGAATATAGTTGTATTAGCAGGTGGTACAAGCACTGAAAGAGATATATCAATTCTTACAAGTACCAAAGTGTGTGAGTCTTTAAGAAGAAATGGATACAATGCTAACATTGTGGATGTTTTTTTCGGTATAGATAGTGAAAATGTTGATAACTTTTTTAATAATGACAATGATTTGGAAAAGCTTTGCAAATATTTAAAGAACCAGACTCCTGATGTTGAGAAGGAACTTGAAGCAAGAAAAGCTTTGGGAAAAGGTTTCTTTGGAGATAATGTTCTTGAACTCTGCCAGAAAGCAGACATAGTATTTATGGGGCTTCACGGAAGCAATGGTGAGGACGGAAAGATACAGGCAGCATTTGAACTTATGGGAATTAAGTACACAGGAACTGATTATATAAGCAGTGCCATATCAATGAGCAAGGAGCTTACTAAAAAGGTTCTTGTTCCAGAGGGTATTCCAATGCCTAAGGGCATAGCACTCCACAAGGGACATAAGGTAGAATATGTTCCATTTCCTTGTGTGGTTAAGCCTTGTTGTGGTGGTTCAAGTGTAGGAGTATCTATTGTTAATAGCGAAGAAGAATTCAAGAGAGCCTTAACAGATGCATTCTCATATGAAGATAATATACTTGTAGAAGAATTCATTAAAGGAAGAGAATTCTCTGTAGGTGTACTTAATGGAAAGGCACTTCCAGTTATAGAGATAGAACCGCTTGACGGATTTTATGATTATAAGAATAAATATAAGGCAGGAGCAACTAAGGAGACTTGTCCAGCTAATCTTCCTAAGGAAATATCAGAGAAAATGCAAAGATGGGCAGAGAAAGCCTGTGAGACAGCTGGAGTTACTACATATGCAAGAGTAGATGAACTTCTTAATGAAGACGGAGATATATACTGCCTTGAAATTAATACACTTCCGGGAATGACAGGAACAAGCTTACTTCCACAGGAAGCTGCGGCTGTAGGAATGTCATATGATGAACTTACTAAGAAGATTATAGAAATATCTTTAGAAAAGTATAATTAATATTGAATGGAGATTATTATTTATGCGTGGAATGACATTAAGAGCTATAGCAGAAGCCTGCAATGGCGTATATTATGGCAGTGAAGATAACCTTGATAAAGAAGTGACAGACATAACAACTGACAGCCGTAAAGTGCAGAATGGCGGATTGTTTGTTGCCATATGTGGCGAGAGAACTGACGGACACCAATACATAGACAACTGCTTTAATGATGGAGCGTTGTGTGTTATATCAGAAAAAGAACTTGAAGGACAGACTAATTCTTATATAAAGGTTAAATCAAGTCTTCAGGCGTTAAAGGATATGGCACTTTTATACCGTAATAATCTTGATATCAAGGTTGTAGGTATAACAGGAAGTGTAGGTAAAACAAGCACTAAAGAAACAATCAGTTATGTGCTTAACAAGAAGTATAAAGTGTTAAAGACAGAAGGTAATTTCAATAATGAAATAGGACTTCCTCTTACAGTATTCCGCTTAAGAGATGATGATGAAGTTGCTGTTCTTGAAATGGGAATAAGTGATTTCGGAGAAATGGACAGATTATCAAAAATTGCTCAGCCAGATATAAGCGTAATAACTAATATAGGTCTGTGTCATCTTGAAAATCTTAAGACAAGAGATGGAATATTAAAGGCCAAGACAGAGATTTTCAATAATATGAAGCCTGACGGAATAGCGATACTTAACGGCGATGATGATAAGCTTATCACTGTAGATGAGGTTAATGGAAAGAAGCCTGAAAGATTTGGAATTAACTATAAAGACGGTGTGTATGCCAAGGATATAGAAAATCTTGGGCTTAGTGGAACTAAATTTGTAATATCAGGTCTTAATTGTGTAGATGGCTGTAAGGATTTTGAGGTTACTGTGCCGGTTCCTGGACATCATATGATATACAATGCACTTGCAGCAGCCTGTGTTGGTGCGGCATTAGAGCTTACTTCTGCACAGATAGCAGACGGAATAGCTGATTTAAAGACTATTTCAGGCAGAAATAACATTATCAAAACAAGTAAATATACATTAATAGATGACTGTTATAATGCTAATCCTGTATCTATGAAGGCTTCTGTTGATGTGCTTGATATGGCTATTGGCAGAAAAGTATGTATACTTGGTAATATGTATGAGCTTGGAGAGGATGAGAAAAATCTCCACTATGATGTTGGACAGTATATAGGTACTAAGAATATAGATGTTCTTATTACGATTGGTGATCTGGCAAGACATATCGCTATGGGAACAGACGATTATATGGAAACACATTTTGGTTCATATGATTGTGAGATACACAGCTTTGATGATATGGAAGAATTCAATATGGCATATTCGTCAATCCTTAAGGATAATGATAATATATTGATAAAGGCATCGCACGCAATGAAATTTGCTGATATTGTGGAGCTTTTAAGCAAGGATAATTAGATTAAGATTAAGCGTTTTGCAAATGCTTAAATATATACAGAAAGAAGAAAGGAGGCGTCTATGAAAAAGACTAAGAGTTTAATAATAAGTGCTATGATTATGGTATTCGCTTTGGCATTTACAGCTTGCGGAAGTAAGTCATCAAGTGTAGAGGGAAGCTGGAGTGGTAATGATAACGGATATGATGTTGTATTTAATTTCGAGGCAGATGGTCAGGGAACTATGCAGTTAAGCGGAATTCAGCTTAATATTACATATTCCGTTGATGGTGACAAAATAACTATCAACAAGTCAGTTCTTGGTGGAACACAGACAGACGAGTATACATTTAAGATTTCTAACAAGTCAAAGACACTTACATTATCTAACGATTCAGGTGAAATTGAACTTAAAAAGGGTGAATAACCAGATGCTAATAATCTAAAGAATGATTTATTATCCCTTCGGGCAGATATTGCCTGAAGGGATTTTTAATGTAATATGAAAATCTGATAAAGATCCCTGTTACAAAAAAGTATTATGTAATGATAACGTGTAATCGCTCTAATATGTAGTTTACAATATGTAGTTTGCTGCAAGTGAATGTGCTATATATAAATAGAATGAAAGTTATATAAAATAAAAATATTTTTAAAATAATACTTTACAAATATATAATATAGTGATATAGTATCAATATGAAAAACGCGTTTTTAATATAATCTTAACTTACATCAGGAAGTACATAAGATTTCTAGATAACACATATAAGTGTTATTCATTACCTGTCATATACAGGAGTTTCCCGTTAATTTAAAGTTTAATTGATTATAGAATATCAGGATTTAGGATTATTATAATCTGATATATTATAATCAATAGATATATTTATAGGAGGATATATATTTGCACGATATAATAGAACATTATGGAAAAGTTGTTGTTGCACTTGCTGGTGTGCTTGCAGCCTTACTTTTAACAGCGGCGGTTGTGACAATAGTAAGTGGAAAGACAACAGGAGCGATAGAAGATATTGAGTATGAGTCACAGATATATGAAGCTATGAAATAATTAAGAAGGTGTGCAGTAAATGGGGTGGAATATGGATAAAGAAGATTTAAAAGACATTATTGAAAAGAATAAAGATGAATTATTCAGTGAGATAGCACAGGAAATAAATAATGATAATGTGACGGATATAGAATGGGATGGTTATAATCTTTGGATAACTGAGCTTGGCATTGGAAGTTATATTTCAGGCAAGGAATTAAGTGACAGATATGTGGAAAATGTATCAATAAAGCTTGCCAATATAATGGGTGTTTCATTTAACAGAAGCAGACCTATTCTTGAGGCCAATACAGAGAAGCTTAGAATTTCTATATGGCACGAATCAAGGTGTCACAAGAAAAGTATGTCTATAAGAAAGATACCAGAATATCTGAGATTTTCGCATAAGGATTTAGTTGAGTCAGATTATGCCCCGGAAAGCATTATTAATCTTTTGGAGAATAGTGTTACTGCACACCTTAGCATAGTTGTGGGAGGACAGCCACACGCAGGAAAGACAGAGCTTGTAAAGTATCTGTCAACGAAAATTCCGCATAATGAGAAGGCAGGAGTATATGAGGATAATCAGGAGATACATTATAGAAAGATTAATCCTAATAAAAAATGTGTTGAATTTTTTGTGGATGACAAGGTTACATACCAGGATATCATAAAGGCTGGGTTAAGACATAATATAGATTGGATTTTGCTGTCAGAGTCAAGAGGACCAGAAGTTGCACATCTGCTTAACAGTTTGTCTACAGGTTCATATTGTATGACAACTATGCATCTGGATGAGGTAAGGGATATGCCTGACAGAATGTACAATATGCTTGGCAACAGCAGTGTCAATGAAAGATTTATCAATAGTGTATACAAATATATAGATCTTGTTGTGCTTGTGGAATGTGACAAGCACGAGAAAAGGAGGATTAAGCAGATAGGTTTTCTTTCAAGGTGCAATTCTGTTAATCACTGTTGTGTAATATACGAAGACGGCACATTTACAGACGAAACTGTCCCGGAAGATATTCTTGATAAATTTAATAGGAGAGGCATAAAGAACATATATGAAAAGATTAATTAGATATTTTTCGGGGCGTTCAGTAATTAAAGATATATCAGCATATGGATATGATTTCTCAATGAAGAAATATATTTTAGCAATAACAACAGGACTTCTTGTGATATTCGGAATAAGTATGATATATGGCCTTAAGCCTGTATGTGTAATAATTACTGGTCTTGTGTCCATAAGCGTTATTCCGGGAATTATAAGAAAAAGGTACTACAATAATAACAGGCTTAAAAAGTTTATGGACGTTGATATATATCTCCAT
This sequence comes from Lachnospira sp. CLA-JM-H23, assembly GCF_040096425.1. Taxonomy (NCBI): domain Bacteria; kingdom Bacillati; phylum Bacillota; class Clostridia; order Lachnospirales; family Lachnospiraceae; genus Lachnospira; species Lachnospira sp. CLA-JM-H23. Next base: position 24,048 of record NZ_JBBMET010000004.1, on the reverse strand, counting down.
CAGATGGCGTATTCATTTATGAGAAATCCTAAGATATACACAGCTTTAGAAGATACAGGCAAGATAGCAGGCGGCACTCTTGGCAGGGTGATAGAGCAGGCTATGGACGAGCTTGAATATGGTATGGGAGAAGATGTATATGCTAATGCACTTTATATCATAGAGAAAGAGTATAATTGCAGCCGTATAAGGACACTTCATAAGTTTATTATTGGAATTGAAAAGAGAGGTGGAAGGTATAAGAATGCACTTAGAGTGCTTCTTGATGACTCTGACAGGTGGATTAAAGGAATATACAGGCAGGAGCTTGAAATCAAGAATGTAAAAAGGGATACAACCATAGGAGTTATTATAAGCATAGTGCTTTCAGGTCTTACAATATTTATGAGTGCCATGCTTAACCGATATAAAAGCGGACAGGGAAACATAGTTGATGACTGGCTGTATCAGGGGACAGCAGTGATATTCCTTGTGTTATGTATATTATTCTATGCTTTCACGAATAAACATTACGGATATGAAATTCTTAATGATAAAGATATTGATACTAACAGCAGGAAATATTATAAGCTTGTGTTTAAAACCAATGTATGGAATATAATTGAGAAGATAATTCCAGTTATAACAGTGCTTGGAATATTGGCAGGCCTGGCGTTTATTAATGGTTTTTATTTTATATTTGTATATCTTGTTATGGCAATGGCTGTAATGGTTATTTATCCGTTGATTAATAAAAAGTCTGCAATGAAAAAGCTTACTAACAATTTAAGACAGGCATTTTCTGACTGGTTAAGAAATGTTGCACTTAATCTTGAGAATATGCCATTGATTGCGGCAATTGAAGATACTTACGATGAAAGTCCGTATATAATTAAGAATTCACTTGATACTTTTATAAGGGACATAGAGGCAGACCCATCAGATATTAAGCCATATTATGAATTTCTGTCGGAGTATGGACAGACAGATATAATGTCGACAGTAAGAACATTATATTCAGTATCGGAATTGCCAGACAATCAGGTAGATGAAACTATTAATTCTTTAATACAGAGAAATAACGAGCTTATAAACAAGCAGTCAGAGATTGCTTATAAGGACAGGATAAGTTTGTTTAAATTTATGGAATACATACCTGTATTTCTTATGGCATTGAAAATGTCTGTTGATATGATGCTTGTTATAACACTGTATTTGTAATGTGTAATATTAATATTGTTAAAGATTGTGTCTGTCTATACATTAATAAGGTGGAAGAGAATATCATTAGTGACGAGTAGGTAAAGATTTGCTGCTGGTAATATTAAAGGTGGAGAAAGGCTTGGCATGGACTTTATATTAGAAAAATTAGGTGAGACGTGCATTGCTATAGTATTTATATTATCAATGATAAATATGTACGCAATGCTTGCTGATAAAATGCTTGGTGGTTGATATAGATATTTAATATAAATCAATAGTTTAATTGAAATACAATCTAAGAAATGAAAGAGGATAGTATAATGGAATATTTATTGGAAGAATATGGTGATGTAATTATATGTATTACAGGACTTGCAATAGCATTTACATTCTTAGGGATATGTATGAACAAATGCACTGTATTAGAGGGTACACAGCTTGCAAAGCTGTTCTACAGGTAGGTGCATAATGAAGATAATAGTAGAAGCTTCGGCATATCTTGTAATACTTTCTTTTATATGTCTGATATCGCTGGATTTTATTGCTGTTAATAAAAGTGTAAGCAAAGGCAGTGAGGTACAGCAGTATATAAAAGATGTAATCCAGATAAATGGCATAAGTTATGAACACAGGGATATTGATTATGATACTAATAAAAAGGTATGCGAGATAGCTGCACAATATGGGGCAGATGTAAGTTATGAATATTTCGATGCAGCCGCAGATTATGATTATTACCGCCTGAATATTAAATATCCTGTAAAGTCGAGATTGTTCGGACTTAATAAGCTGTGTGATTATAAGGCACTTGTAAGGGTTGAGATGGCGGTGTAGTACGTCCCAGCACAATAAGGATAAATCTGGATTTGCTCTACGAAATAAAGATGATGGGGATTGAATAAATACAAATATGGATTTGCCACGTTAAATTGAGATGTCGGCACAATGTAATATAGATAAGGAGTGATATGAGATTAATAATAAGTAGTTCTGGAATGATGGTTATTATTATTCTGCTTGTGATTATACATAATTCGATTATCAGTGATAATTACTGTAATATGGAGATGAACAGCAGTATTAATGGGGCATTTGATTATGCTTTGGATAAAGTGTCAGATGGTTACATAACTGGTGAATATGATGATATTCCAGATGATGTATTTACAACACAGCTTATGAGAAGTTTCTGTAAGTCATTTAATGAGGCTGTCAGTTCAGATGCAGAGTATACAGTTACGCTGTTATATGCGGACAGGACGGCAATGCTGTATGACATAGCAATTGAAGCAGAATACAGTTATGGATATAAGGGAAGAAAGAATAAATGTATATGCCAGAGGGCTGTAAAGTTAAATTGACAATATATATATATTCATTTATAATTCCACAATATGATTTCAATTGATTAATATATTAGGTCAATTGTGGAAAGGAGAGACCACATTAAAAGTGGCTGTTATATAATGGAAATTCAGATATTACATTGGTTTGAAACATTACATAACCCAATAACTAATCCAATATTTTATGTGATTACTACATTGGGGAATGCAGGCTGGTTCTGGATAGTATTAGCTGTGCTTATGCTTACAGTTCTTCCTAAGAAATATAAAAAAGCAGGGCTTACAATGGCAATAGCACTTATATTGTCGCTTATATTCTGTAATGGAATAATGAAGCATCTATGGGCAAGACCAAGAGCATTCTGGGTAGTTGGACAGAATTTTGTTGTTGGCAATGAATTCGAGAATTTATATGGAATATTTAATTCTATTCACGATTATTCGTTCCCATCAGGACATTCGTCAGCTTCGTTTGCTGCGGCAGTGTCAATATTTATGTGGAGAAAGAAGGAAGGAAGTGCGGCACTGGTACTTGCGGCACTTATAGCATTTTCTAGACTGTACTTTACAGTACATTATCCAACAGATGTGCTTGTCGGTACAATCACAGGTGCATTATATGGTGTAGCGGCTTATTTTATTGTTAAGGCACTTATGAATAAAGTCCCAAAGCTTAATGCTATATTTAATAAGCAGTAATAATGAAATAGTAATGATAATATAAATTGTAATTATGTTAAAAATAAAGGCTGTCCGATTATGATATGGCTAATCTTTACAGAACATTTTGTGTCAGGTAAAGAGGCATATCAATATTGGACAGCCTTTTGTGATAGTGCTTGTATTTTTTATGTATTTTTGTGAAAGCTATATTGACATTTAATTAAGATGTGCTAATATAAAATCACTTTTGTAAAATATATTTATAAAAGATATTTACAGAAGTGATTTTAAAATAGATAACAATTATTAAGTGGCAATATTATTGTCATAGAAATGAGGTTAAGGATGAACGAAGAAATGTGTGTTGAAAAGATGCCAATTACAGATGAATATCTTGAAAAGATGGACGCATATTGGAGAGCTGCCAATTACTTAGCAGCTGCCCAGCTTTATCTTTTAGATAATCCTCTCTTAAGAGAGCCTTTAAAGAAGGAACATATTAAGAAGAAAATCGTAGGTCACTGGGGTACAGTTCCGGGTCAGAATTTCGTTTACTGTCATATGAACAGAGCTATTAAGAAGTATGATCTTGATATGGTGCTTATATCCGGTCCTGGTCACGGCGGCAATTTCTTTGTAGCTAACTCATACCTTGAGGGAACATACAGTGAAGTATATCCGAATGTAAGTCAGGATATGAACGGATTAAAGAAGCTTTGCAAACAGTTCTCGTTCCCAGGAGGAATATCAAGCCACGTTGCACCTGAGACACCAGGTTCAATTAATGAGGGTGGTGAGCTTGGTTATTCGATAGCACATGCATTTGGTTCGGTATTTGACAATCCGGATCTTATAACAACTTGTATTGTTGGTGATGGTGAAGCTGAGACAGGACCACTTGCTACAGCATGGCATTCTAATAAGTTCCTCAATCCTGTGACAGACGGAGCAGTGCTTCCAATATTACACCTTAATGGATATAAGATAAGCAACCCTACAATATTCTCACGTATATCACACGATGAGATAGAAAGTTTCTTCCACGGATGTGGCTGGAAACCATATTTTGTTGAGGGCAATGATCCAATGACAATGCATAGAAAGATGGCAGAGACATTAGATACTGTTATTGAGGAGATTAAGGAAATACAGAGAGAAGCAAGAGAAGAAGGTAAGACAGAAAGACCATTCTGGCCTATGATTGTACTTAGAACACCAAAGGGCTGGACAGGACCAAAGGTTGTTGATGGCAAGGAAATTGAGGGAACTTTCAGGGCACATCAGGTTCCAATTATGATGGATAGACCAGAACATTTACAGCAGCTTAATGATTGGCTTGAAAGCTATAAGCCAGAAGAATTGTTTGATGAAAATGGCAGATTAATTCCAGAGTTAAGAGCACTTGCACCAAAAGGAGATCACAGAATAAGTGCCAATCCTCACGCTAATGGTGGTAAGCTTTTAAGAGATTTAAGACTTCCAGATTTCAGGGATTACGGCGTTGACGTACCTTTCCCAGGAGCAAAAGATGGTCAGGATATGATTGAACTTGGAGGTTTTGTAAGAGATATATTCAAGTTAAATGAAGAAACTAAGAACTTCCGTATCTTTGGACCAGATGAAACAATGTCTAACAGATTAGGCAAAGTATTTGAGGAGACTAACAGGGATTGGAATAATGTTCTTAAGGATAATGATGAATTCCTTGCCAAGGACGGACGTGTAATGGATTCAATGCTTTCAGAGCATATGTGTGAAGGCTGGTTAGAAGGATATCTTCTTACAGGACGTCATGGCTTCTTTGCAAGCTATGAAGCATTTATCAGAATAGTAGACTCTATGGCGGCACAGCACGCTAAATGGTTAAAGGTATGTTCACAGCTTCCTTGGAGACAGTCAATTGCTTCACTTAACCTTATTCTTTCATCAAATGTATGGCAGCAGGATCATAACGGATTTACACATCAGGATCCAGGCTTCCTTGACCATATAGCTAATAAGAAGGCGGATGTGGTAAGAATGTATCTTCCACCAGATACTAACTGCTTGCTTTCTTGCTTTGACCATTGCATAAGAAGCCGTGATTATGTCAATGTGCTTGTTACATCTAAGCACCCAAGACCACAGTGGCTTACTATGGAACAGGCTGTTAAGCACTGTACACAGGGTGTTGGTATATGGGAATGGGCAAGTAACGATCAGGGTGAAGAACCGGATGTGGTAATTGCCGGCTGTGGTGAGACACCTACACTTGAAGCACTTGCGGCTGTTACAATATTAAGAGACAATATGCCTGATTTAAAGATTAGATTTATAAATGTAGTTGATTTATTCAAGTTACAGTCTAATACACAGCACCCACACGGCCTGTCAGATACAGATTATGATGCGTTATTTACAAAGGATAAGCCAATTATATTTGCATTCCACGGCTATCCAACACTTATACACGAGCTTACATATTACAGACATAACAGAAATCTTCAGGTATTCGGTTATCAGGAGGAGGGTACAATCACAACTCCATTTGATATGAGAGTACAGAATGAAATTGACCGTTATCATCTTGTACAGGCTGTTATTAATGCACTTCCACAGCTTGGCAACAAAGGTTCATATCTTCTCCAGAAGATGAGAGATACTTTAGTTGCACATAAGCAATATATAAGCGAGTATGGTATGGATCTTCCAGAGGTACAGGAATGGAAGTGGCATACACCAGATAATAAATAATTGTTATAAAACTAGTTAGTGAATAATTGAGTGATTTATATAAAATATTTTATAAAAGCTGCTTAATGTATTGCAAAATATACAAAAAAATAATATTATATAAGTAACTTTTTGAAATGTATTTATTAAAAGTAAGGGGATACGTCATATAGCAGGATGTGTCCCCATACTTGTAGTAACGGGTGTTACAGAAATGGAGGATTTTACAATGAATAACAAACCATCTATTAAAATCGGAATTGTGGCAGTGAGCAGGGACTGTTTCCCAGAGAGCCTGTCAGTGAACAGAAGAAAAGCTTTAGTTGAGGCTTACAAGAACAAATATAATGCAGATGAAATATATGAATGTCCAATATGTATAGTCGAAAGCGAGATACATATGCAGCAGGCATTAGAAGATGTCAAGAAAGCTGGCTGTAATGCTTTATGTGTATATCTTGGTAATTTTGGACCAGAAATTGCAGAAACTATGCTTGCTAAATATTTTGACGGACCTAAGATGTTCGTTGCGGCAGCAGAAGAAACATCAGCTAATGGAGGCCTTGTAGGTAACAGAGGAGATGCTTATTGTGGTATGCTTAATGCAAGCTACAACCTGAAATTAAGAGGAGTTAAGGCATATATTCCGGAATATCCAGTAGGAACAGCAAGTGAATGTGCAGATATGATTCACGAATTCATACCGGTTGCAAAGGCTGTATATGCGTTAAATAATCTTAAGATTATAAGCTTTGGACCAAGACCTAATAATTTCCTCGCCTGCAATGCACCAATTAACCAGTTATACAATCTTGGCGTTGAGATAGAAGAGAATTCAGAGCTTGACCTTTTTGAAAGCTATAATAATCACGTAGGAGATGAGAGAATTCCAGCGGTTGTAAAGAGTATGGAGAAGGAATTAGGAGAAGGTAATAAGAAACCTGAGATACTTTCTAAGCTTGCACAGTATGAGCTTACACTTCTTGACTGGGTAAAAGCACATAAGGGTTCAAGAAAATATGTTGCAATCGCAGGAAAATGCTGGCCAGCATTTCAGACACAATTTGGCTTTGTTCCTTGCTATGTTAATTCACGTCTTACAGCTATGGGAATACCTGTATCCTGTGAGGTTGATATATACGGAGCTTTAAGTGAATTCATAGGAACAGTTGTAAGCGATGATGTTGTTACACTTCTTGATATTAATAATACAGTTCCATCAGATATATACGAAGAAGATATTAAGGGCAGATTCAATTATACAATTAAGGATACATTTATGGGCTTCCATTGTGGCAATACAGCAGCGTGCAAGCTTTCATTCTGTGAGATGAAGAACCAGATGATTATGGCACGTTCACTTCCAGAAGAAGTTACTAACGGAACACTTGAGGGAGATATTGTACCTGGTGATATTACATTTTTCAGGTTACAGAGTACTTCAGACAGCCAGTTAAGGGCGTATGTTGCACAGGGTGAAGTTCTTCCTGTAAGAACACGTTCATTTGGTGCTATAGGAATATTTGCAATTAATGAAATGGGAAGATTTTACAGACACGTGCTTGTTGAGAAGAATTATCCTCATCATGGGGCAGTAGCATTTGGACATTATGGAAAGGCTTTGTTTGATGTGTTTAAGTATCTTGGCGTTGAGGACATATCATATAACCAGCCGGCAGGCGTGCTTTATAAGTCAGAAAATCCTTTTGCATAGTTAAGATTATAACGTAAATATATAATAGTTTATAGAAATGGGGTGCGGTATGTATTATATAGGTGTTGACCTTGGAACATCTTCGGTTAAGCTGATATTGATGGAACCAACAGGTGATATTGTAAATACAGTATCTAAGACTTATCCTATAAGCTTTCCAAAGCCAGGCTGGTCAGAGCAAAATCCGACAGACTGGTATGATAAGACCTGTGAGGGAATCAAAGAGCTTATAAAGGATATAGATAAGGACAAGGTTGCAGGAATAAGCTTCGGAGGTCAGATGCACGGTCTTGTTATTCTTGATGAGAATGATAATGTAATAAGACCGGCAATTCTTTGGAATGATGGAAGAACAACTAAGGAATGTGATTATCTTAATAATGAGATTGGAAAGGATAAGCTTACAGAATATACAGCGAATATAGCATTTGCTGGCTTTACGGCTCCTAAGCTTCTCTGGGTTAAGAATAATGAGCCTGACAATTTCAAAAAGATTGCTAAGATAATGCTTCCTAAAGATTATATAGCCTACAGGCTTACAGGAGTACATTGCACAGATGTATCGGATGCGTCAGGTATGCTTTTATTAGATGTTAAAAAGCGTGACTGGTCAGAAGAGATGATTAACATATGCAAAATTTCAAGAAAACAGCTTCCGGCTTTGTATGAAAGCTACGAAAAGGTTGGCTGTATTACTAAAGAAGCTGCTATGGAGCTTGGACTTCCAGACAATGTATGTGTAGCTGCTGGAGCAGGTGATAATGCTGCTGCGGCAGTAGGTACTGGAACTGTTGGGGACGGAATGTGCAATATTTCTCTTGGAACAAGCGGAACAATATTTATATCAAGCAGTAACTTTAGCGTTGATAATAATAATGCACTTCATTCCTTTGACCACGCGGACGGCTATTATCATCTTATGGGCTGTATGTTAAGTGCAGCTTCCTGCAATGGCTGGTGGATGGATAATATTTTAAAGGATACAGATTACAAAGAAGCACAGTCACATATAACTAAAGATATGCTTGGCAATAATCATGTATATTTTCTTCCATATCTTATGGGAGAGCGTTCACCACATAATGACCCGCTTGCAAGAGCAACATTTACAGGAATGACTATGGACAGCACAAGGACAGATATGACACAGGCGGTGCTTGAGGGTGTTGCATTTGCTATAAGGGACTCTTTTGAGATTGCCAGGTCGCTTGGAATTAACATCACAGAAACCAAGATGTGCGGTGGTGGTGCTAAGAGTGAGCTTTGGTGTACAATTATGGCTAATGTGCTGGGAATTAAAGTACATCTGTTAAAGTCAGAAGAGGGTCCGTCTATGGGAGCAGCTATGCTTGCTATGGTGGCGGCTGGTGAATATGAAAATGTTAAGCAGGCGGCAGACAGCATTGTTGGAATATGTAGGACAATCGAGCCGGAAAAAGACATTGCAGACAGGTATAATTCACGTTATAATACATTTAAAGACATATATCCTGCATTAAAAGGGGTATTTGAGAAAATGTAATTGATGTATCTGGCATAATAATAACAGATAGTGTATATGCAGAATGGAGGTTTTATGAAATTTTTTATTGATACGGCAAATGTTGATGATATCAGAAAAGCTAATGATATGGGTGTAATCTGCGGAGTTACAACTAATCCATCATTAATTGCCAAAGAAGGCAGAGATTTTAATGAAGTGATTAAAGAGATTACAAGTATTGTTGATGGACCTATAAGTGGTGAAGTTAAGGCAACTACAGTAGATGCGGAAGGAATGATTAAAGAGGGCCGTGAGATTGCTGCGATTCATCCTAATATGGTAGTTAAGATTCCTATGACAGTAGAAGGCCTTAAGGCAGTTAAGGTGCTTTCAGCAGAAGGAATAAAGTGTAATGTAACACTTATCTTTTCAGCTAATCAGGCACTTTTAGCAGCAAGAGCAGGTGCAGCATATGTATCCCCATTCCTTGGAAGACTTGATGATATATCACAGCCGGGTATCCAGCTTATTGAAGATATTGTTGGTATATTTTCTAATTATGATATCCAGACAGAGATTATATGTGCAAGTGTAAGAAATCCTATACATATAACAGACTGTGCACTTGCAGGAGCTGACATAGCAACTGTTCCTTATAAGGTTATTGAGCAGATGGTTCATCACCCATTAACAGATGCAGGTATTGAGAAGTTCCAGAAAGATTATAAGGCAGTATTTGGAGAATAAATGATTTCATCACAGAAAATAACAACGTCAGAGGTTAGAAAGTATAATAAGAACAGAATATTTAAGCTTATATATAACAGCAGTGCAATATCAAGGCAGGAGATTGCGGATACACTTGGATTGTCACTTCCGACAATCAACCAGAATATCAAGCTTTTAAAAGACTCAGGGCTTATAGTTATGGAGGGTAGTTTTGACTCAACAGGAGGAAGAAAAGCCCAGATGATTATGGTAAATGCTGATGCAAGATTCGCAATAAGCGTTAACGTCCGTGCTAATGAATTAAAGGTGGCACTTATAGATCTTAATGGAGAGATAAGAAGCCAGAAAAGTGTTGATATTGAATTCAGCCCGGAAAGTGATTATGGAGTTAAGGTATCAGAGCTTGTCGATGATATAATAGAGGAGAATAATATTAATACTGATAATATACTTGGCATAGGAATAACTATGCCGGGTATATTCAATAGTGATAATACAATGATAATTTCATCTCCACCACTTAACACAAGAGACTATAAGACTGATAACATTACGAGTCGTCTTAAGTATGATTATACTGTACAGAACGATGCAAGAGCCAGTGCATTTGCTGATTACTGGTATTCCCATAAGAATGAAAATGCTCATATGGACGAGTCCTATCACGACAAATTCTATCTTATGATTAATGATGGAGTTGGTGGTGCGTGTGTAAGCAATGATAAGATTGTGCAGGGAGAGCATAACAGATATGGTGAATTTGGACATATGACTTTATATCCTGACGGAAGAAAATGTATGTGCGGAAAGAAGGGCTGTGTTGAAAGTTATCTTTCAGCAAGAAATCTTTCATCAGACCTTGGCATACAGATAGATGAATTCTTTAAGAAAGCATCTGAGGGTGATGCACAATGCGTCAAAGTTCTTGATGAATATCTTGATAATCTTACAACAGGAATTAATAATCTGTATGTTATATTTGACAGGGATATAGTAATTGGTGGATTTGTTTCAAGATATCTGTTAGAATATGAAGAGAATATAAGACAAAGACTTACTGATAAATATTCTTTTGATACAGATGGAAGATATTTTTCAATTTCAAGTTGTACATCAGAGAGAACGGATACAGGAGCGGCAATAATGTTTTTGTCTGAATTCATTAATAGTATTTAACAAGAGGGACAGAGGCGAGATGGATAAGAGCAGATTGTATAGGGTCATTAACAATTTAAGAAATACAATTACATTAGAACACTGCGTCATAAGATTTATTATGGCGTGGTGTTTTGTTAGTTTAGTTGAGAGTTTTATAATGAATAGCAGAAGGTATATGATAAACAGCCTGTCATACGTTAAAAATGTTGATATGGTTTCAGTTATTATATGCTCGCTGGTATTAACAATAGTATTATATGCCATATTTGAAAAGCTTCAGGATAATAACAGGCTTAAAGCCTGTATTCTTGAGGGAACTTTATTAACAGGAGTTGTATTGGTATATGCCTGCGTGTGTGTATATGAATATAATGATGTGTATTTTGTGGCTGGAATGACACTTGTTGTACTGGCGGCAGCTGTATATTCATATAGTTATGTGCACAAGATTTACAAGGGATATATTAGTGACAGCACCACTTATAATGCGGATATAAAAGATATAAGTAAAAGAATGTATATCACAGGTGTTGCGATAGTTGCAGGTGTTATGACAGCATTTATAAGTATATGTATGGTGTTCCGTTATCTGTCATTTGGCTCACCTAATTTTGATATGGGACTTTTTTCGCAGATGTTTCACTATATGAAGACGACGGGCAGAATGTTAAATACAAGTGAGAGAGATCATCTTATGTCACATATGTGTGTGCATATATCACCAATGTTTTATACGATACTGCCATTTTATATGCTTGTATCATCACCGGTGACGCTTGAGGTTATGCAGGCAGTAGTCATTGCAATAGCAGTAATTCCACTTTGCAGGCTTGCTGAGTACAAAGGAATGTCAAGACGGGCTGTGTTAATAATATGTATAATATACTTTTTTTATCCGGTTATAAGCGGCGGATGCTTTTATGATATACACGAGAATATGTTTCTTCCAGTGCTTATATTTACATTTCTGCTATATATGGAAAAAGATAATATGACAGGAATATTAATATCTGCAATACTTATATGCCTTGTAAAGGAAGATGCACCGGTATTTCTTATGTTCATGGCCCTTTATATGATAATAGGAAAGAGAATGTATAAAAAAGGATTTATTATACTGATATTATCCATAGTGTATTTTGTCATTGCCTGCAAGATAATTGAGATAATAGGAACGGGCATAATCTCTGACAGATTTAATAATATGATTGCGGAAGGTAATGGTAATATAACAGGAATAATAAAGACGGTTATTAATAATCCAGCGTATATAATTACGCAGATTATGGATAAAAGTAAGATTGCTTATATATTAAAGACACTTGGTGTTCTTTTGTTCATACCATTATGTACAAGAAAGTGGAGCAGATTTATTCTTCTTGGACCTTATATAATGTTTAACCTTATGTCCGATTATGAATATTTCCATAGCATATATTTTCACTATTCATTTGGTTCAGGTGCACTTCTTATATATCTTTTAATTATTAATATATGCGATATGGATGTGAGGAAGAAAATGTTAATGCTTCGTATGACAGCTATGGCAGTTGTTATATTTTTTATGGCATTCAATGTATCAAGGCTTGATAATGCGTTTAATTATGTGGACGAGAATAATAAAAGGGTGATTGATACTATGAATGAAGGGCTTGGTACAATTCCTGACGATGCAAGTGTTACAGCGACAACATTTTTATGTGCCAGTTTATCAAAGCATAAGATATTGTATGAATTATATTATACCGACAAACAGACAGAGTATATAGCTTTGGACTTAAGATATAGCGATACTTATTACAATGTCAGCAGTTACCTGAATTCATCACAGTATGAAACTGTATATTATGCAGAAAATGTAATCGCAGTATTCAAAAATAGAGCAACAGGCAATTGATTAAATTGTCAGATTTGTTATAATACATCTATATAATTATGTGAATTGGAGGACAAGTAAGATGATAGCAGAATCAATGAAAGCACTTGTTAAAGGAAGCTCAGTTATCAGAGCGATGTTCGAGGAAGGTAACAGGCTTGCTAAGATATATGGAGCGGAAAATGTATATGACTTTTCATTAGGTAATCCTAATGTGCCGGCTCCGGATGAAGTTAATGAGGCAATCAAGAATATAGTTGATGAGGAAGAGTCAGTTGTCCTTCACGGATATATGAGCAATTCAGGCTTTGAAGATGTAAGAGAAGCGATTGCACAGTCACTTAATAAGAGATTTGATACACATTTTAATTACACTAATATTGTTATGACAGTTGGTGCGGCAGGTGGTCTTAATACAATACTTAAGACAATTATCAATCCTGGTGATGAGGTGCTTACATTTGCACCATTCTTTGGAGAATATAGGAATTATGTAAGTAATTTTGGTGGAAAGCTTGTTGCAGTATCTCCAGATACAGCTACTTTCCAGCCAAAGTTTGATGAATTTGAGAAGCTTATTAACAAGAATACCAAGGCTGTAATTGTCAACAATCCTAACAACCCAACAGGAGTTGTGTATTCAGAAGATACAATAAAGAAGTTAGCTAAGATTATGGAAGACAAGCAGAAAGAATTAGGCATAGAGATATTCCTTATAGCTGATGAGCCATACAGAGAACTTGCTTATGATGGAGTAGAAGTTCCATATCTTACTAAATATTACAATAATACTATAGTTGGATATTCATACAGCAAGTCATTATCACTTCCAGGTGAGCGTATCGGATATCTTGTGATTCCAGATGAAGCAGCAGATTCAGATGATATGAAGTCAGCCGCTTCTGTAGCAACAAGAATATTAGGATTTGTTAATGCACCATCATTACAGCAGAAGGTCATTGCCAGATGTCTTGATGCCAAGGTTAATATCGAAGCTTATGATAAGAACAGAAAAGCACTTTACGAAGGACTTACAAAGCTTGGTTTTGAATGTGTTAAGCCAGAAGGAGCGTTTTATCTCTTTGTCAAATCACCAACAGAAGATGAGAATATTTTCTGTGATACAGCTAAGAAGCACAATATACTTATTGTTCCTGGTTCATCATTTGGCTGTGCTGGTTTTGTAAGGATGGCTTACTGCGTATCATACGATACAATAATTAATTCACTCCCACATTTTGCAGAAGTTGCTAAAGAGATGGGTTTATAAAATCAATATGCGAAAAATGTACGCGGAAATGAGGATTATTAATGAAAGCTTGGGAGAGTAATATAAGAAAGGTTGAACCTTATGTTCCGGGCGAACAGCCTAAGGTTCAGGATGTTATTAAACTTAATACTAATGAGAATCCATATGGACCATCAGAAAATGTCAGAAAAGCAATGGAAGCAATAGATATAGACCGTTGCAGATTATATCCGGATCCTGATGTGACTAAGCTTGTTAAGAGCATTGCAGATTATTATGGAATGGATAATAATCAGGTATTTGTCGGTGTGGGCTCAGATGATGTGTTATCAATGTGTTTCCTTACATTTTTTAATGGAAAGAAGCCGGTATTATTCCCGGATATTACATATTCTTTTTATAGTGTATGGGCTGATCTGTACCGTATACCATATGAGAAGCAGAAGCTTGATGATAATATGAAGATTGTTCCAGAAGACTATTATAAAGAAAATGGCGGTGTAATCTTCCCTAATCCTAATGCTCCAACAGGTCTTTTAATGGATCTTGACAGTGTAAGGGATATTATTGAACATAATAAAGATGTTGTAGTTATAGTTGATGAAGCATATATTGATTTTGGAGGAGTATCAGCTAAGGATTTAGTGAATGAATATGATAATGTACTTGTTGTACAGACATTTTCTAAGTCACGTTCTATGGCGGGTATGAGAATTGGATATGCGTTTGGTTCAAAAGAACTTATAAAGGCACTTAATGATGTGAAATTCTCATTTAATTCATACACAATGAATATGACATCAATTGATATGGGTGTTGCTTCAATCAATGATAAGAAGTATTTTGAGGAATGTGTTGAAAGAATAACAGCTACAAGAGAAAGAACTAAGGAAGAACTTACAAAGCTTGGATTTACGTTCCCAGACTCTAAGGCTAACTTTATATTTGCTACACATAAGAGTGTTCCAGCTAAAGAAATATTTGAAAAGCTTAAGGATTTGAATATATTTGTAAGATATTTTGCACAGCCAGGAATTGATAATTATTTAAGAATTACAATAGGTACAGATGAGCAGATGGATAAGCTTATAAGTGCTTTATCTGAGATTGTTGGTTAGAGGAGACTTTATGGCAGTACCATTTGAGAATAGAAACTTCCATAAGGAAATGCTAAAGCTTGCAGGACAGCTTCAAAAAGAAGGAAAAGTACCAAGATTATTATTACATAGCTGTTGTGCACCTTGCAGTAGTAACTGTATTGAAGTTCTATCGAAGTATTTTATGGTTACAGTATTTTATTATAATCCGAATATATCAAGTGATGAGGAATATAAGAAAAGAGTTGCAGAGCAGATAAGATTTATAAAAGAATTTGATACCCCTAACAAAGTTGAATTCATCGAGGGTGATTACGAACCGGATGTATTCTTTAAGGAAGTTAAGGGTCTTGAGAAAGAGCCAGAAGGCGGTAAGCGTTGTTTTAAATGTTATGAATTAAGATTAAGAAAGACAGCAGAACTTGCCAAGGCAGAGGCGTATGATTATTTTACAACAACTCTTACAATCAGCCCATTAAAGAACAGTGTAAAGCTTAATGAGACAGGCTTAAAGCTTCAGGAAGAATATGGTGTTAATTACCTGCTTTCGGATTTTAAGAAGCAGGAAGGTTATAAGAGGTCTATTGAGCTGTCAAAGGAATATGGATTATACAGACAGAATTACTGCGGCTGTGTATATTCAAGACAGCAGATATTAATAAGCAAATAAATATATGCACAGTCAGGTGGTGCCACAGTGGCAACACCTATAATTAGTGACGAAGGGTTATATATTTTGACACCTGTGTCATATTATAGTATGTTATCATTAACCAGACAGAGTATAATAAGGAGGAATAATTATGGCTAAGAAGAAATCAGGCATTGTTAAGGC
Source organism: Lachnospira sp. CLA-JM-H23 (assembly GCF_040096425.1). NCBI lineage: Bacteria > Bacillati > Bacillota > Clostridia > Lachnospirales > Lachnospiraceae > Lachnospira > Lachnospira sp. CLA-JM-H23. The sequence goes on along the minus strand of NZ_JBBMET010000004.1, from coordinate 8,004 downwards.
AGCAGTAGGTATTGGTGCGGTAGTAGTTGCTGGTAAAGTTGCATACGAGAAGTATAAGACAACTAAGAGCCGTTATACAAAGGAAGAACAGGATAGTGCAGATCTTGAGGTCCGCAAATATAATGCAATATGTGAGAAGAAGGTTGTTGAAGTAGAAGACGAGGAATTTGTTGGCTGTGAGATAAAGTCAGTAGCTTCTAATACAACTCTTGACCTTGGTCTTGCTGTATTTGAAAAAGATGTATACATTAATTTTGAAAGTGTATGCAGTAATGTCACAATCATTCTTCCAGAGGGTGTTAATGTGGCGTGTGACATAGAAAAGAGAATAGCAGGTGTTCATAATCTTGTAGAAAATGTTGATGAAGAAGGAATTCATACAGTATATGTAATTGGAAAAGCAACATTAAGCAAGGTTGATATTATTCCTGTTAATTTTTATGTGGACGACGATGATGTAGAAGATATATTAGCAGAAGATGATTTTGATGAAGAAGAAGCATTTCCAGAGTCAGGAGATGTAGACGTAAAAGTTATTAACAAGAGCGAGAAAGAGGCTGTGTCAGAAGAAACAGTTAAGTCAGAAGACGGCTTTAAGCCTGCAGATAACGCTGATACTACTGAGGACAACACAGAAACTATTAATCTTGAAGAAGTTAAGTAGTCAGGATAAAGCGTATGAAGTTCAGGGATAAAATGATTGAATATTTTGATAATATTCCAGAAGGTACGGTTGTAGTTGCTAATGCAATGTATGAACAGGGATTTACCAGGATGAGCCACGATGCTTTTTTCAGGTCTATAGAAAGACTGTGCGAGGATGGTTACATTTTAAGAGCTGGAAAAGGAATGTATATTAAGACATCTGATGGTGATAAGAACATAGAAGAATTACTGCTTAATTATTTCTTTGGAGATAATAACGACAGTGGAATGTTTATAGGCTACAGGCTGTATAACAAGTATATGATATCATCTTACAAGGGCGATAAGATAGAGCTGTATTCAACTGTGATAAGAACAAGAACCTGTGAGCTTGGCAATATAATAGTTAAAAGACCAGAGGTTGATCTGGATTTTGAGAATTCCAAAGTGCTTGAGGCTTTGGAGATTTTGCAGAATTATCATAATATCGAGAATTTAGATAAGCTGAAGTTTGCAAGGTATGCCAAGCAGTTTGCAGGCAGCTATAATGATGAGGCGGCTGTAAATGTGCTTTTACATATGAAATATAAGAAAAGCACGATAGCTTTTATGAAGAAGATACTTGATATGTATAAGACACAGAATAGTTTACAGCAGTTTTTAAGCTACGCTTCAGATTATAAAATTCCGGCTGTCCAGAGGATAGCAAGATAAATGTATGAATAAAAATACAAAAAAACGCTTTACAACAGTAAAGCGTATGTATATAATAACGCTTGAACAATAATAAAAAAGCAGAGTAGGAATATGTGCGTTAAGTGCCATTTGGACAGGGAGTTGCCATTTGGACGAAAAGTTTTCTTGCGATACATAATCCGCATCCCGCTGCTACATACTACGGCGAATAACCTCCTATGTAGAGCGAAGATTACTGCAAAGGAGGTTTTTTTATGTCAATTTTATTAAGAAATTTTGCATTTTCTGCAAAAGAATTCAAGAGCATTAAGTCAATAGTTGCCGCGGCATTATTGATAGCTCTGCACACAGTATTAGCTGTGTTTGTATCAATTCAGGTAACACCAACACTTAGAATTTCAGTATCCTTTCTTGCCAACTGTGCAATAGGATATATGTTTGGTCCAGTTATGGGCTTTGTGTGTGGTGGACTTGGAGATTTGATTCAGTTTGTTATTAAGCCTACAGGTGCATATTTTCCTGGCTGGACAATAAGTGCGGCATTAGCTGGATTTATATATGGTCTGTTCTTTTATGGCTGTAATATGAAGGTAGCTGAAAAGTATGATGAACAGGGTCAGAAGAAAGGTATATTAAGGATTATAGACTTTAAGTTCCTTTTAAGATGTGCAGCGGCACTTACAATTGATACATTACTTGTAAATGTATTACTTGGAACTTACTGGTGCAGTATAATGTATGGAAAGGGCTTCGCATTTTACTTATCAATACGTTTTGCTAAGAATATGATACAGCTTCCAATTAACATTATACTGACATATTATGTATTAGGATTTATTAAATACATTAATAATAAAATTTATGAATAAAAATATGTTGATAAAAGAATATTAATGGACAGTACATCAGCACGGAAAGGAAGAAAGTTATGTCAAAGATAATGATAGCATCAGATATTCACGGTTCTGCATATTATTGCAGATTAATGTTAGACAGATTCAAGGAGGAGAACGCAGAAAGATTAGTTCTTCTTGGAGATATACTCTATCACGGACCAAGAAATGATCTTCCTAAAGAATATGCTCCCAAAGAAGTTATCGCAATGCTTAATCCCCTGCGCAATAAGATAATATGTGTAAGAGGTAATTGTGATACAGAGGTAGATCAGATGGTGCTTGATTTTAATGTGTTATGTGAACAGGCATATGTTAATTTTAATGGCCGTTCAATAGTATTAGCACACGGACACAAGCTTGATGAAAAGAATATTCCGGCGTTAAATGATGGCGATATCCTTTTATGCGGACATACACACGTTCCAAAGTGTGAAAAGAGAGATGGATATATATATATGAACCCAGGTTCAGTATCTATCCCTAAGGAGAACTCAGCTCACAGCTATATGATACTTGATGATAAGTTCTACTGGAAAGACCTTGATGGTAATGTATATATGGAACAGAAATATTAAACTATAACAGCCTTTTAATAATTCTTTATATATTTTTAATTGCTTTTGCAAAAGTATATGATAGAGTATTATTTGATGATAATTATTGAGAAATGTGAAAGGCTGGATTGTTTATGAATGGTTTCAAGGATAAATTTGCAAGATTTATGTATGGAAGATATGGCATGGATCAATTGTCAAGAAATTTATCTTTAATATGTCTTGTGTTACTGGTTATAACAATGTTTAGCAGAAGCAATGTATTATATGCCATAGCACTTGCAGGAATAATATATACATATTTTAGGGTATTTTCGCGTAATATATCTAAAAGAAGCGAAGAGAATGAGAAATACCTGTCTTTCCATTATAAAGTAGTGGGAAAGATTAACAGAATTAAATATAGAATTAAAGACAATAAGACACATAAGATATTTAAGTGTCCAAGTTGTTCACAGAAGATAAGGGTGCCTAGAGGAAAAGGCAGGATAAGTATTAAATGTCCAAAGTGCAGAATAGAATTTATTAAGAAGACCTGATTTAAAGTGTAAAGACTTGAATCAGGTCTTTACTTATATTCTGGTGAATATAATTAATGGAATATAGTGAAAGAATTGCCAGCAGCATTATTGTAGAAGAAAAATGGCAATTATTTATCTATTGTAATGCCGGACGATTTGAATATGAACCAGAAGCTTGAAAATATATTGAATGTATCTTTAGATGCCACAGAAGACGAATTAAGAAAAGCTGACAGCCTTAGTACAGGTTATAACTGGCGTGATAATACATGGGAGATAATAGTTAAATATTCAGGAAGTCTTGAGAGTATACGAAACAGATATAACGTATATATCAAAGAGCTTCTTAATTATTATGCAATTATAGTGGCTGATAAAGCTACAATAGAACTTATATCGCAGGAAGATGTCATAGATTATGTGGAAAAGCCTAAGAGTCTTTATTATCAGATAGAACGCACTAAGACAGCCGCATGTGTAGGAAGCGTGAGGGCGGATGGGAACATTTTATCAGGAAAAGGTGTTATTGTCGGAGTGATTGATACAGGGATAGATATATTTGATAATGCTTTCAGGAATTCTGATGGGACTACAAGAATACTTAACATATATGACCAGACGACAGGTGAGAAATACGATAAACAGTCGATTGATGAGTATATAAGGCTTAATGAGGATTTATCAGGCGGTACATTTTCTTATGATAATGCTCCAGGGGTTGATAACATAATGCATGGAACGGATGTTTCGTATATAGCGGCAGGCAGTTTGGGCGTTGCTTACGAGGCTGATATTATAGCAGTTAAAATGGGATATTCTATTAATAACCAGTTTCCAAGGACAACAAGCCTTATGGATGCAATTGATTATATTATAAGAAAAGCAATTGAATACAGAAAGCCTGTGGCAGTTAATATAAGTTATGGCTGTAATTATGGTGCACATAATGGTAATACGTTATTAGAGAGCTTTATTGATGATATATCCAAAAGCTACAGGTGTGTTATATGTGTAGGGAGTGGCAATGAAGCAGATAAAGCGATACATTTTGGGGGGATTATTAATACCGGACAGGTACAGACAGCGTATCTTAGTGTTGGTGAATATCAGAGTGCTATAGATATCCAGATATGGAAGAATTACTGGGATACAATTGATGTAATGTTAATCAATCCGCGTGGCGAACAGATTGGAATAATAACTGAGGGGAGAATTAACAGGTATGAAACATACAATACTGAGATTATAACATTGCTTGGTGAACCATCTCCATATAATATATATCAGGAAATATATATTAATCTTATTCCAAAGACTGATTATATATTATCAGGTATATGGCAGATAGTGTTGATGGCAGGAAGTATAAGGGCAGGTGAATATAATATATGGCTTCCGTCAAGTCAGGCACTTGGTTATGCAACAGCATTTAATAATCCTACAGCTGATGGGACGATTACAATACCTGCAACGGCAAGAAACTGTATAGCAGTTGGGGCGTATAATGCATACACGAATTCTTATGCAGCATTTTCGGGACGGGGATTTGATAATAGCATAAGAAATGTTAATGCAGGAGTTAAGCCGGATATCACAGCACCAGGTGTCGATATAAGCATTGCAAGGCAGAGGGGGAATGATATTACATATAGAAATGTTACAGGCACATCTTATGCAGTTCCGGTTGTTACAGGTGCGGCGGCACTTCTTATGCAGTGGGGAATAGTTATGGGCAATGACAGGTTTATGTATGGCGAGAAATTAAAGGCAGCTCTTATTGATGGTTCTAAGCCAGTAGGACTTGTTGGGATTACACGAAACGATAATCAGCCAGACCCGCGTACAGGCTGGGGAGCGGTGTGTCTTAAGAATACGCTTAATAAAATTTTATAAATCATCTTGAAATTCATACAAACATTGTGGTATAGTATGTTTATAGAATGAGAAATATAATAAGTCCATTGTACTTAAGACTGTTATATTTAAGAATGGAGGATTTAGATGAAGATATCAACAAAAGGCAGATATGCATTAAGGGTTATGATAGATTTAGCAGAACACGATAATGGCGAATATATAACACTTATGGATATAGCTGAAAGACAAGGAATTTCAGAGAAATATTTAGAATCAATTGTTTCTTTATTAAGCAAGAATGATTTTCTTATATCATTAAGAGGAAAGGGTGGTGGATATAAGCTTTCAAGGCGTCCAGAGGAATACACAGTATTAAGCGTATTACAGTGTACAGAAGGTTCTTTAGCACCTGTTGCCTGTCTTGAGAGCAAGCCTAATAAGTGTCCTAAGCTTGAAGAGTGCAAGACAATTACTATGTGGGAGAATTTTGAGAAGACAATCAATGATTACTTTAACAAGATAACAATAGCAGACCTTATTAATTCTGGTAATGGAATTGATAACTATGTTATTTAATATATATGCCAGAATGTCACTTGAGTGCCAGTCTGGCATATTTTATGTAATAGCAGGCTTTATCTGTTATAGATAATAAATGTCTTGAGGTATTTATTATCTTTCGGACATGGCTTATCTATGGGGAAAAAAAGCCACCAGCACCGCCGCAGGCACAGCATATGCCAATACATTTTGCAGCAGAAGCAATATCAAAGCCAGAACCCTGATTAATTGCAACAGAGATAACACATAAAATGCAGAAGTATATAATACCATAGAGTATTCCCCATATAAGACGGTTGCATTTTCTTATGTGTCCTAATATAAGTCCACCGGCAAATGTGCTGATACCATAGGCGGCAGTAATACATATGCTTATTATGTTATTGCTAAGTGACATTTTATACATACATATAGATATAATTATCAGTAAAGCAATTGTTATAATATAACCAGCTATTAAGGTCTTTAGTATTCCAATTAATTTGTTCATACAGCATTTCCAATCTATATATATTCTTTACAAGCTTATGTCCATATATTTGATAATATTCATTCAACTTGACATCTGTATTATTAATACTGTAATATATTAAAATATAACACACAAATTAAAGTGTTGTATATAAATATTATTTTATAAAAAGAATGGAGGAATAATTCCTTGGATACGGACAGTTGTATTCAACTTATAACTATTATTATTTTATTATTTCTTTCGGCATTTTTCTCGTCAGCTGAGACATCATTTATGACTGTAAGCAAGATGAAAATTCGTTCGCTTATGGATGAGGGCAACAAACGTGCAGCTTTAGTTGCTAAGATTATAGATGATTCTGGAAAGTTGCTAAGTGCCGTACTTATAGGTAATAACATTGTTAATATTTCCTGCTCAGCACTTGTTACTACATTTACAATAAAGGTATGGGGAAGCTATGCTACAGGAATAGCAACTGGTGTTCTTACACTTTTCGTTCTTTTATTCGGAGAAATAACCCCAAAGAATCTTGCTACATATTATTCTGTTAAGCTTACATTATTATATGCACCAATTATATATGGTCTTATGGTTATATTGACACCAGTGATATTTATAGTTGATCATCTTGCTGGCGGAGTATTAAGAATATTTGGTATTAAATCTAATGATAAGAATTCAACTATTACTGAGGAAGAGCTTCGTACAATAGTAAAGGTAAGCCATGAAGAAGGAATTATCGAGAAAGATGAAAGACAGATTATTGATAATCTGTTTGACTTTGGAGATACAAGCGTTAAAGACGTTATGATTCCAAGAATTGATATGACAGTTGCAGATGTTAATTCATCTTATGAAGATATAATTACATTATTTAAAAGTACAATGTATACAAGAATACCGATATACGAGAATGATTCAGATAATGTAATCGGCATACTTAATATTAAAGATTTGATAGTCGGTGATAAAAAAGACGAAACCTTTAATATAAGAGATATAATGAGAAAACCATTTTTTACATACGAACATAAGAATACATCTGAGCTGTTTAAAGAAATGCAACTTAACAGATACAGTATTGCAATTGTTCTTGATGAATACGGACAGATAGCTGGTATGATAACAACTGAGGATTTGCTTGAGGAAATTGTTGGTGAAATCAGAGATGAGTATGATACAGATGAGAAAGACGATATGACTAAGATAAGGGATAATACATATCGAATTAATGCATCGTGCAAGCTTGATGACATTAATAGTGAGCTTGGAACTAAGTTGTACTCACAGGATAATGACTCGCTTGGTGGATTTATATCAGAAAAGCTTGACAGAATACCTAAAGCCGGGGATAAGCTGACAATTGATAATGTATGGCTGTTTGTTGAACGTTCTTCGGTAAATAGGGCAGAGTCAGTTATATTAAAGATACAGCCGGATAATAAAGACACTAATGACAGATAATATAATGAACACCAAAGTGTTAATCTTAAAAGCTCTTTGTGGAACTTTATATGCACTGAAAGGCTTCACAAGAATTGCTGGATATTATAACAAAGTCAGAAAATATCATATCAGAGGCTTAGTACACTGATATGAATATAATTAATATACTTATAGAAGAATGTGATTAAGTAAATGCTTAGTCACATTTTTTGTTGTATATTTTTATTTCATATTTTGTTGTGTATTCAAGCATTATATAAAAAACGATGCAACATTTTATTTCAAAATGTTGCATCCATTATTAATATCTTATTCTTATTTACATATTCTATATCGTCTATTTTTCATATTAC